>JBPCND010000021.1:0-3793 GCA_051001655.1 Nocardioides sp.
CCATACTCCCATGTGCGAAGACGACCCACACATCCAGCAGAAGCGGAATAGTCGGTTCTGCCCGGATCAAGGGGTACGAACCGGTACATTTGACAGTGAGCGGCTGGGTGGGACCAGCCCGAACACGGGCAGGGCGCTCAACACTTTGACATGAGGGGGGCTCATGAGGATGCCGAATGCTCCGGCGAGGGGACGCGCGACCATGGCGGTTCTGGCCGCTGTGGCGGTGGGTGCCATCGTGATCGGTGGCGCCGCCGCACAGAACGTCTTCTCCGATCCAGACTCCGACGCCGGTGCACGCGACACCTCCGGCCCCACGCAGGAGGCGGGTGCGGACGCCGTACTCGATCTCGACCTGGACGTCGGGCCGGTCGAGGACCCGGCTGCGGCAGCCGAGGAGTGCTTGGGCGAGAAAGCCTCGTCGCCCCAGGTGCTGTACGCCGTTCTCCAGAAGACCGAGTCCGGGGACGTCCCGGTGCTGATCCTGGAGGACGCGGACGGCGACCTGGCCTTCTGCGACGTGGCTGGGATCGACCATCCCGCCGTCGTGCCGGTGCCGACTGCCACCGAGGCGGACCCGGTGACCTTCCTGACCAACGGCCGCCTCTCGTGGGACTGCGACGGCAAGACGTTGCAACGGCACACCTCGACGACGTGGCTCTCGGTGACCGATGAGGTCGCCGAGGTCCAACAGCGGTTCTGGGTCGACGGCGAGGCCGGTCCCTGGTTCACCACCGCTGCCCAGGACGGCTACGCCCACCTGCAGACGTGGCTGACCGGGCCGTTGCCCGACAAGACCGACCTGCAGATGGAACAGCGGGTGCTCGACGCGGCCGGCGAGCCCGTCACCCAGTCCACCCTGCCGACGGGGAAGCAGCCGCTCGCCGGGTGCTCCGGTGGCGGCGACGCCGAGATCGGTTAACCGCGGCTGCCGCGTTCGCCGGGTGGGCGTCGGAGCAGGCTGATCCGTTGTCGGCTCCGACCTCGGGTACGACGCGCGCGTCGTGCGGCGGAGCGGGCCATGTCCGCCGCCCCGATGAAGCCGGCGGACGGCCCCAACGACGCCGCGAGGATGAGCGGCTCGGCCCGATGACCGCGCCCGACCAGCGACCGGGAGAACGCCGCACGGGTCGGGTCGAGCAGCAGGTCGCCGGCCGCTGACACTCCTCCGCCGACGATGATGCAGCCCGGGTCGAAGGCCGCGGCCATCCCGGCCAGACCGACCCCGAGCCAGCGGCCGATGTCGCTGATCAGCTCGACCGACAGCGGGTCTCCGTCCCGGGCGCACTGGGTGATCTGTGGGCCGGTCAGCCGGGCCGCGTCGCCGTCGACGACCCTGCTGAGCCGGTGCGCGAGCGGCGACCCGGCGACGACCATCTCCCTCGCCTCGCGGACCAGGGCATCGCCGGACGCGTACTGCTCCCAGCAGCCGCGGTTGCCGCACGGGCAACGATGACCGTCCTCAACGACCTGGATGTGCCCGAACTCGCCAGCCATGCCATGGGCCCCACGGAAGACCCGATGGTCGATCACGAGCGCCCCGCCGATGCCCGTCCCGAGCGTCACGCACAGCACGTAGCGGTGGCCCACCCCTGCCCCGAACCGTGACTCCGCAAGCGCCGCGGTGTTCGCGTCGTTGTCGACCACGACAGGGAGACGGATCCGGTCCGCGACGGCGGCGCGCAACGGCTCGTCGCGCCACGCCAGATGCGGTGAGAACGTCACGACGGACCGGGTCGCGTCGACGAACCCGGCCGCCCCGATCCCGACTGCAGCGACGTCGTACTCCTGCCGGAAGTCGTCCACCAGCTCGACGATGGTCTCCTCGACGGCTCGCACGCTCCTGCCCGGCGTCACCCGTTGCTGGGTCTGCACGACCATCCCGTGGGAGTCGACCACGCCCGCCAAGACCTTCGAACCGCCGATGTCGATCCCGACGGTCAGCGGGTCCCAGCGGCTGATCCGCGCGCGGCGGGACGGGGCCTCGGACATCGCCGAAGCGTACCGTCGCCCCAGTGGTGCGCTCGGATTCTTGCCCGGTGGCCGGCTACTGTCTGGACTTCACCCGGAGCGTCTTGAGGCCCACCAGACGCGTCACCACCATGGCGATGTAGAACAGCCCGCAGACCTGCTCGATCATGGCGACGCTCCGGGCGTGCCCCTTGATCGGAACCACATCGGAGAGCCCGTGCTCGAGAGCCGCAGCACTCGCATCCGCCGAGGTCAACCGAGGCCCGGCACGGGGACGCCGCCGAGGAGAATCAGTCCGCCGGCGTCGACAGTGAGAGATGCTCATGGACTGCGCGCCAACGGCCAGACTCTTGTTTCTCGAAAACGATGGTCTCTCGCTCGTCCAGGGACTGGCGGCCGTTGTGGGTCTCCACCTCGGTGAGAACGCGATGGTCGAACACGGCGGTGGCCCCCAGCACGCGAACCGACTGCTCCAGCGAAGAGCAGGACAGCACTCGGAATCCGTCAACACGTTCCCACGACTCCCACAGCTGCTCATACGCGGACCTTGAGCGCAGCGGGTCCGGGACGGTGTAGAAGATGAACGACGCCTCCGCTGAGAAGTGTGCGAAGTACGCCGTCGTATCGTGTCGTCCGAAGGCATCGACGAGCGCCGAAGCGGTCGACAGGACCTCCTCGTTTGCCTCGCTCACGCCCCCTCCCGGGGGGCCATTGCCGAGAGCAGCTCATAGACCACGTGTGATGCGGCGATGCCGGTGATCTCCGCATGGTCGTAGGCCGGCGAGACCTCGACGACGTCCGCACCGACCAGGTCCATGTCACCGAAACCCCGGAGGACGGCTAGCAGCTCGCGGCTGGTCATGCCCCCGGCCTCCGGAGTTCCGGTCCCGGGGGCGAACGCAGGGTCCAGGACGTCGATGTCGACCGAGACGTAGACGGGGCGGCCGCCGACACGCTCCTGGATCTTCTGCACGATGCCCTTGGCGCCCAGATCATCGATCTCAGTGCTCGGCACTACCTGGAACCCGAGGTCGAGATCATCCACGAGGTCCTGAGCGGAGTACAACGGACCGCGTGTTCCCACGTGCAGACATCCCGAACGGTCGATCAGACCTTCTTCGGAAGCCCGTCGAAAAGGCGTCCCGTGCGTGTAGGCCGCGCCGAAGTAGGTGTCCCAGGTGTCGAGGTGGGCATCGAGGTGGACGACGGCCACCGGACCGTGGCGGGCCGCCATGGCACGGAGCAACGGGAGGGCGATCGTGTGGTCGCCTCCGATCGTGACCAGTCGCTTGCTTCGCTCCATCAGTGCACGGGCACCCGCCTCGATCTGGGAGATAGCGGCGTCGATGTCGAATGGGTTCACCGCGATGTCGCCGGCGTCTGCGACCTGTTGGGCAGCGAAGGGCTCCACCCCGACAGCGGGGTTGTAGGGCCGCAGCAGACGAGAGGACTCCCGGACATGGTGGGGTCCGAAGCGGGCACCCGGACGGTAGGACACCCCAGCATCGAAGGGAACTCCGACCACGGCCGAATCGATGTCGGACACCTCGTCGATCCGCGGCAAACTCGCGAAGGTCGCCGGGCCGGCGAAGCGCGGCACCTGCGTGGCGTCGACCTGCCCGGTCCTCCCCCGGGTCCGGACCCTCAGAAGGGTCAGTCCGTCGGAGGGGTCCGGCTCAGCCACTGGTTTCCGTGACGTCACCGCGTGCCCGCGCGCGGTGCACAGAGGCACCCTGGTTGTCGACGACGTCGGCTTCGGCCGAGTCAGAGACGGGCACCCATCGAGGACCTGCCGGCCCGAAGACGTAGCCCGGTTCGGGGA
>JBPCND010000022.1:0-5396 GCA_051001655.1 Nocardioides sp.
GACCGTAGCGGCGTGCCCGCCAACTCCATCTATGACCGGACCGCCAACGTGGTCCGCGAGCTGGATCGGCCCAGCGACCTGCGCTTCCCCACCGTGCTGGGGCGGCTCCGCAGCCTCGACCACACCACCGCGACGGTGCTGAGCAAGAAGTACCTCTACGGCATCTTCGGCACCCGGGCGACGTACCGGTGGGAGCCGTTCCCGCTGCTCCCTGGCACCAACCACGCCCCCGACGCGGCCACGATGAACGCCACGATAGAGATGGTCGACAACGTCGACCCCAACCTGGTGTTCGTCAATCTCGGGGACTGCGACCGGGTCGGCCACGGCGATGTCACCGGCACGACCGTGCAGGCGGCGCGCAAGGACGCACTTCGGTCGGCGGACACGCAGGTCGGTCTCCTGGTCGACCACCTCAAGGAGACCAAGCGGTGGGCAAGCTCCGTCTTGATCGTGCTGGCCGACCACTCGATGGACTGGTCGAAGCCCGACCGGATCGTCAGTCTGGCGCCGGTGTTCGAGGCTGACCCACTGCTTGCCGACAAGGTCGAGATCGCGCAGAACGGCGGCGCGGACCTGCTCTACTGGACCGGCCGCAATGACCGTCGCGCTGACGCCGTGGCGAGGATGCGCGCACTGGCCTCGAACGTGCCCGGCGTGCTCGCGCTGCGCGACCCAGCAATGCTTCGGCTCGGTGGCCGGGCCGGTGACCTGGTCGCCTACTGCCGCGCCGGCTGGCGCTTCTCCGACCCGGCGCCGGTGTCGAACCCGATCCCCGGCAACCACGGTCACCCCGCAACGCTGCCGATCCCGTTCTTCATCAACGGGGGCTCACCGCTCGTGCAGCGAGGTTTCTCGGGGAGCATCACCACGCGTCCAACGGATGTGGCGCCTACGATCGGACGGGTCTTCGGGCTCAGCGCACCGCGCGGCGGCTACGACGGACACTCCCGCCTCTGAGGCGGGTACCGCCCCTCCCACCTGTGCTGCGAGCAGCTGCCTCAAGCGGGCTCGGCCGGGAGGAACACGGTGAAGCGGGTACGAGCGCCTTCGCGGGCGAGGCCGAGGCGGCCACCCTCGGCCTCCGCCAGGGAGCGTGCGAGGCGCAGGCCGAGCGCACCGGGGTCTGCCGCAAGGTGCGGGTCGGCCTCGTCGTCGTCGGCGGCCTTCGGGAGCGTCAGGGAAACCGGTCCACCTTCGTCGAGCACGTCGATGGCTACCACCCCACCGACAACCCTGCACCGCACCTCCACCACCCCGCGACCATGCCGATAGGCGTTGTCGAGCAGGGCGTGCAGGATCTGGCGGGTCGCCGCCAGCGAGGCAGCCACCCTGAGCCCTGGCTCCGAGGTGACGCGCAGCGGACGGTCCGCCGCCGCCAGCGTGCCGTGCCAGCTGTCCCGGACAGTGGTGAGCAGGGTGTCGACCTCGAACGACACCGACGACCCTTCGCCTCGCGCCACTTCGAGCACGTCGTCGATGGTCACCGACAACGCGTCCGCCGAGGCGAGCGCCTCACGAGCGGCCGCCTCGAGCCGTCCCCGATCGCCGGAGAGACCGTCCTCGAGCTCGAGTCGCAGCCGCGTCAACGGCGTTCGGAGCTGGTGCGAAGCGTCGGAAGTGAACGACCGCTGGCGGGCGATGAGCGCGGCGAGCCGCTCGGCGGTGCGGTTGAGCGCCGCCCCGGCGTCGTCGATTTCGGGGACTCCGCTCATCTCGGCACGGGCGCCGAAGTTACCGTCGCCGAGTTCGCGTGAGACGTGCTCCAGCGCCGTCAGCGGTCGCACCAGGAGGAGGCTCTGACGCCGGGCCAGCATCCACGCGGCACCAGCCGCTACCAGCCCCATGCCCACCATCGCCGCCCACGACAACCACACACGGTGATCGACCACCGACGACGGCGACGAGGCCCGTACGACGGCGATGACCCGCTCACCCGAGCTCACCGGCACCGCAACGTCGAGGGAGGACTCACCACCCTCGACGACGGCGCCGTCGAGTGCGCCGCTGAGGGCGTCGTCCAACCGCTCCGGCCCAGGGCCAGTCACATGCGCGCCCTGCGGGTCATAGACGGCAAGGTCGACACCGGGCTCGGTGTCCGGAAGCTCGATCGGGTCCCCGGACCGGTAGGACGGGGACACCTCCACTGCCGCACCAAGCGCCAACCGCTCGAGCTCGCCGCGCTCATCGGCGACGACCATGCGCTGGACGAGGATCGCCAGCGGCAGACCGAACACCGTCACTGCCAACACCACCGCTGACAGCGCTGCTGCGACGATCCGCGCTCGCACCCTCCACCTCCACCTCTACCGGGTGCGCCCATTGTCACCCGCTGTCGTCCCGATACCTGCCACAGAGGCCACCTCAGCCGAGGTCTTGCCCTTCTCTTGCCTTCTTCTGGCCGGTCGCTGACGGTCCAGTGCCTAGCGTCGATTGGGTCAGGTATCCGTTCGTCCCCGGCTCGCCGGGCTTTCCTTCAGGAGAGGCTCTCATGCGTCGTTTCCCCAGCACGGTGTCCGTCCTCGCGTCGGTTGCTCTGGTCGGCGCCCTGACCGCGTGTGGCGGCCCGTCCGCGAGCTCGTCACCCGCAGGTGCGCCGGCCACGGAGTTCAACCCTCCTGGGGACATCCCCGATGACCAGGCCTTCGTCGATTTCAAGATCCCCGGCAGCGCCTTCCTCGTGCAGGTCCCGGAAGGCTGGGCACAGAGGTCGACGGGCGGCGTCACCACCTTCACCGACCACTACAACTCGGTGAGCGTCGATGTGCGGGCGCGACCGCTTGCACCGACCGTCGAGTCGGCCCGCAGCGACGAGCTGCCGACGCTGGCCCGCCACGTGACCAACTTCAGCGCAGGCGACGTGGTCGCCGTGACACGAGCGCATGGCGACGCGGTGCTCATCACCTACCAGCAGGACTCCCGGGCGGATCCCACCACGGGGAAGGTCGTCCGCGACGCAGTCGAGCGCTACGAGTTCTGGAGTCACGGTCAAGAGGCGATCGTCACCCTCAGCGGACCTACCGGAGCCGACAACGTCGATCCCTGGCGGATCATCAGCGACTCGGTGCGTTGGGCGTGACAGACCACAGCAGGCCGTCCCCCACCAGTCGGGTGTGGCCGCTCGTTGCGGACGAGCTCTACCGCTTCTATCGAGCAGGAGAAGAGGAGACGCTGGCTCTCAAGGGCGTCTCTCTCAGCGTCTCCGCAGGCGAGCTCGTCGCGGTCGTGGGTCCGTCGGGGTCGGGCAAGTCGACGCTCCTCAACCTGCTGGCGGGACTTGACGAGCCCTCCGGTGGAACGGTGTGGGTCGACGGCGAACGGGTCAGCCACCGCCCCGAGCCCGTGCGCGCCGGCCTGCGAGCGCGCCTCATCGGCATCCTGCGACAGTCGGACAACCTGCTCGGCCATCTCACCGTCCGCGAGAACATCGAGCTGGTGGCCCGACTGCAAGGTGCGAGTGGTGCCCGTCAGGCGCTCGTCGAGGCGCTGGGTATCGGGCCCCGGCTCGGGTCTTTGCCCCACCAGCTGTCGGGAGGAGAGGCAGTACGGGCGGGTATGGCCGTAGCCCTAGTGGCCGACCCGCCGGTACTCCTCGCCGACGAGCCCACGGGGGAGCTCGACAGTAGCTCCGAGACAGACCTGCTGACCCTGCTGCGGGACCGCGCGGAGCGAGGCAGCGCGGTCCTCGTTGCGAGCCACAGCCCGGCCGTACGCCGGGTCGCAGACCGAGTCATCGAGCTCGCCGACGGCCAGAGGGTCTCATGAGAAGCGATCGCAGAACCGGCACTCCACACCCGACCTCGGCCACCTACCAGAGCCCAGCGTTGGTCGCCGCCGTGCAGGTCTCGCGCACCTTTGGCGCCGGACGTCGGGCCGTCGTGGCCGTGCACGGCGTGACGTGCACGATCGAGCCCGACGCCAGGATCGCCATCTCCGGAGTGTCCGGGTCGGGCAAGTCAACCCTCTTGCATCTCTTCGCCGGCCTCGACCAGCCGACGTCCGGTTCGCTCGAATGGCCGGCACAAGACCACGGGGGTGCGCCAGGGAGCTACGACGTGGCGACGGTATTCCAGGGCGCAAGCCTGATTCCGTCCCTGACTGCTCGGGAGAACGCAGCCCTGCCGCTGGTCCTCCAGGGGATCGGGCAAGGCATTGCCGAGGATCGCGCCGACCAGGCGCTCACCGACCTGGGCGTCGGCGAGCTCGGTGGCAAACTCCCCGAGGAGCTCTCGGGTGGGCAGGCCCAGCGGGTCGCGGTGGCCCGCGCCGTCGCCACCTCCCCACGGCTCCTCCTGGCCGACGAACCCACCGGCCAACTCGACCACCGAGCTGCCCAGCGTGTCGTCGACGTGCTCCTCCAAACTGCCGACCGGCTCGGTGCCGCACTCGTCGTCTCGACCCACGACCCCCAGGTCGCTCACCGGCTGGTGACGCGGTGGCGGATGCATCAGGGCCGACTCGACACCCACCTCGACGAACCGTTGTGCCGCCGGTCATGACGTGGATCTGGCTGCGCGCGCTCGCAACGAGGCGAACCGGCCGGTTGTTGGCCACCGCGGCAGGGATCGCGATCGCGGTCGCGCTGTCCGCCAGCCTCGGCAGCTTTCTCACGGCGTCCAAGGCCACCATGACCGAGCGAGCCGCAGGTTCGGTCGCCGTCGACTGGCAGGTCGAGGTGAAGTCGCCCGACCGGCTGGCTGCGGTACTTCAGCAGGTCTCGGCAACGCCCGGCACACAGCGGGCTCTCCCGGTCGGGTACGCCGACACCAGCGGGCTCTCTGCCCAGGTGGGCGGCACCTCGCAGACCACCGGCCCGGGCCAGGTGCTCGGGGTGCCTCGTGGCTATGACCAGGTGTTCCCGGGCAGTATCCGGTCGTTGGCGGGCGCAACGGAGGGCGCCCTCGTGGCGCAGCAGACCGCAGCGAACCTCCACGTGCAACCAGGCGACGTCGTAAGCATCGGCCGAGCCGGCCTGCCGGCCGTCAGCGTGACCGTCGAAGGAGTGGTCGAGCTTCCCCAGGCCGACTCGCTGTTCCAGGATGTGGGGGCACCGCCCCAAAGCCAGCCCGTCTCTCCTCCCGACAACGTCGTGCTGCTGCCTCGCGCCGCCTTCCTGGACGCCTTCCGTCCGCTGGCCGCGCCCAGGCCCGACCTCGTCTCCACCCAGATCCATGTCCGACGTACCCACGCCCTACCCAGCGATCCCTCGGCCGCGTTCGCTGCCGTGAGCGGGTCCGCCCTTAATGTGGAGGCGGCCACATCCGGTGCCGGAATCGTCGGCGACAACCTCGGCGCGGCGCTGGACGCTGCCCGAGAGGACGCGTTGTACTCCCAGGTCCTGTTCCTCTTCCTCGTTGCACCGGGAGCTGTGCTCGCGGCCGGGCTCAGCGCGACGG
>JBPCND010000023.1:0-3598 GCA_051001655.1 Nocardioides sp.
ACGGTGGCGGCATATGAGTGGCGCGGGGGGTCCGGACGTCCGGCCGGTCGACGCCCGCGACCTGCGGGTGGCCGTCGTCGCCGCCAGCTGGCACGAGCAGGTGATGGACGGGCTCGTAGCGGGGGCCGTTCGAGCGCTCGACGCCCACCAGGTGCTGAGCCCGCATATCGTCCGCGTGCCGGGGTCGTTCGAGCTGCCGGTCGCGGCGCAGACGCTGGCGCGGCAGGGGTACGACGCCGTCGTCGCGCTCGGCGTCGTGATCCGGGGCGGCACCCCACACTTCGACTACGTGTGCTCGGCGGCGACCGACGGGCTGTCCCGGGTGGCGCTCGACACCGGCGTGCCGGTCGGGTTCGGGCTGCTCACCTGCGACACCGAGCAGCAGGCGCTCGACCGGGCCGGACTCGAGGGGTCCTCGGAGGACAAGGGCTATGAAGCCACGTCGGCCGCGCTGGTCACGGCGATGACGCTGCGGGACATCCGGCGAGGCGCGGACGACCCGGCGGACGCCGTACCCTGAGCACGGCCCCATTGCCCGACTCCACCGCCTGACCCCCACCGCCTGACCCCACCGCTCCCGCTGGAGGAAGCCCGAGGAATGAAGACGTTCGAGGAGCTCTGGACCGAGCTGTCCGACAAGGCAGAGACACGACCTGAGGGCAGCGGCACGGTCGCGGCCCTCGACGCGGGCGTGCACGCGATCGGAAAGAAGCTGCTCGAGGAGGCGGCCGAGTCGTGGATGGCCGCCGAGCACGAGGGGCCCGAGCGCGCGGCCGAGGAGATCAGCCAGCTGCTCTACCACGCACAGGTGCTGATGCTGGCGACCGGACTCGACCTTGACGACGTCTACGCGCACCTGTGACCGGCACGAGAGGTTCCTGTCCATGACCAGTCCTGAGCTGTTGCGGATCGCGATTCCCAACAAGGGCTCGCTCGCCCAGTCCGCGTCCGACATCCTGCGCGAGGCGGGCTACAAGCAACGCAGCGACGGTAAGCAGCTGACGCTCACCGACGTCGACCACGGCGTGGAGTTCTTCTACCTACGGCCGCGCGACATCGCGTTGTACGTCGGTGAGGGGACGCTCGACGTCGGCGTCACCGGACGCGACCTGCTCCTCGACTCCGGGGCCAAGGCCGACGAGGTGCTCGAGCTCGGCTTCGGCCGCTCGCGCTTCCGGTTCGCCGCCCCTCCAGGTGCGCTTACGGCGCCCAGCGACCTCGCCGGCAAGCGGATCGGGGCGTCGTACGCCGGCGTGCTCCGTCGCTATCTCGAGGCTCACGGGATCGAGGCGACCGTCACGCGGCTCGACGGTGCCGTGGAGAGCAGCGTGCAGCTCGGGGTCGCCGACGTGATCGCCGACGTCGTGGAGACGGGCAGCACCCTGCGGCAGGCCGGGCTCGAGGTGTTCGGGGAGCCGATCCTGGAGTCCGATGCGGTGCTGATCACGCGCGCTGGCGCGACGTTGCCGACCGGGTTCGAGGTGTTCCGGCGGCGGCTCGAGGGCGTGCTGGTGGCTCGGACCTTCGTGATGATGGACTACGACATCGGCGTGGAGGAGGTTGAGGAGGCCGTCGCGCTGACGCCCGGGATCGAGAGTCCCACCGTGTCGCCGCTGCACCGTGAGGGGTGGGTGGCGGTCCGGTCTATGGTCCGCCGCGAGGCCGCCCAGCGCATCATGGACGAGCTGTGGGAGCTCGGTGCGCGCGGCATCCTGACGACCGACATCCACGCCTGTCGGCTCTGAGACCGTGAGCGTGCCGCTCCCGCACACGTTCCGGCCGTTCGGCGTCCGGATCGCGGTGTACGTCTTCGGCGGGCTGCTGGTGGGGGTGACCGCGGTCATCTGGTTCACCTTCCCGCAGTCGATCCGGGACCAGTTCACGCCGTTCCAGCGGGGGACGGTGATCGTGTTGGGGCTCGGCTTCCTGGCGGTCGGCTGGGCAATGGCGCGGAGCCGCGTGGAGGCCGGGGAGTCGGGGCTTCGGATCGTCAACGGCTACCGGTCCCGGACCTTCGACTGGAACGAGGTGCTCGCGGTGTCGCTGCGCCCCGGCAGCCCATGGGCGGTCCTGGACCTCAGCGACGGGACCACCACGTCGGTGATCGGGATCCAGGGGTCCGACGGTGCCCGCGCCAGCCGGCAGGTGCGCGAGCTGCGCGACCTCGTCGACGAGCGGACCCGCACCCCTCGCAACGACTGACCCGCCCTCCGCCGAGTCGGCGCGTCCGCACGCCTTGAACCCGTCGAGTCGGCGTGTCTGCACGCGCTGCGCGGGCACGGCACGTAATCCCGCCAGTGGTGGACTCACCGGCTTTACGGACCGTCTCAAGTGGTCCGCCGCCAGCGTTGCTCGGCCTCGTGGAACGTTCGGCACCCTCTGCCCCGGTTCAGTGGTGTTCAGCGTTCCACAAGCGGTCGCCGGGCCAGGAATGTCGTGGTCAGGGTGTCCACGTCCCAGGAGTGGGTCTCCCCGACCCACTCCTGAGACCCCTTGACGACGAGCCCTGCCGTTTTCGCCTGCTGCGGTCGAGGACGAGGCCAGCGAAGCCCTCGACCCGTCCCGCCCGGACTAACCTGACCCACACATCAATCACAAGAGCCCGACTCGGCGGGTTCAGGCGTGCGGACACGCCGACTCGGCGGGTTCAGGCGTGCGGACGCGCCGACTCGGCGGTGGTGGCGGTCGCGAGGGCTGTGAGGGCCGCGGTGAAGCAATCCATCGGCGGGGTGACCAGACCGGCCCCCACCTGGCCGGTCCCGGCGACCCGTCCGGCCATCCCTGTGTTGATCTGGGGAAGCACCCCGGAGCGGACCACAGCGGTCACGTCGATCCCGGTAGGCGCTCCGCGGAACTCCAGGATCGGGATCGCGAAGGCCGGGTTCTCCCCGAGGGTGATGTCGTACATCCGCTGCGAGGTCTCCAGCGCGAACGGCACCGAGCCGCCGACCAGTCGGACGATCGCGGGAGCGGTCGCCATCGACATCCCGCCTATCCCCGCGGCCTCGGTGATCGCCGAGTCGCCGATATCGGGATTGGCGTCCTCGGGTCCGTAGCTGCCGAGGAACAACCCCTCCGGAGTGTTCGCCGGCGCGGTGAACCACTCCTCGCCGGTGCCGGAGGTTTGGATGCCGAAGTCGGTGCCGTTGCGCGACAGGACGGTCACCACCGTCGAGCCCGCGATTCCCGCACCGGCCCGGGTCTGCAGCTTGCACGCCGGCATCACCAGGTTGAGGAAGAAGTGGTCGTTGCCGGACACGAACCGGACAGCTTGCGCCACGTCGGCCGACGGAGCGCCGGAGTCGATCATCGCTGGCAGCATCTCGCGCAGGAACATCAGCGTCCCGGCCCGGTTCCTGTTGTGCCCCTCGTCGCCCATCTGCACCATCTGCCCGATGATCGCGCGCACGTCGACTGGGTCACCGGCACGTACGGCGGTCTGCAGCATCGGTCCGAGCACGCGGTGCATCCAGGTCAGCCGCTCGATCACCTCGGGGCCGTAGGCGCCGTACCGCAGCACCTTCCCGAGCCCCTCGTTCAGCGAACACCACGACGTGTTGCCGTGCACCTCGTCGCGCAGCTCGAAGACCCACATCGA
>JBPCND010000024.1:0-6221 GCA_051001655.1 Nocardioides sp.
CCGGCTGATCCCCTGCATGATGGCGAAGAACGTGCCCATCGCCAGGATGGTGATCCAGGCCCCGGCGAGGAACTTGGTGATGAGGACGATCACGAGTACGACGGCGGTCATCCCGAGTCCGAACGTGTTGATCCCCCGCGACCGCATCATCCGCCGTCGTACCTGTGGATCGATCTCGGTCCTCAGGTGGCGTGTCCAGTGCCGGATCATCCCGAGCTGGCTGAGGTTGAAGGAGACGAAGACACCGACGATGTAGAGCTGGATCAGTCTCGTGGTTTCCGCGTCGAAGGCCGCGATGAGGACGATCGCCATGACGGCGAGGAACACGATGCCGTTGCTGTAGGCGAGCCGGTCACCCCGGGAGCCCAGCTGACGCGGCGCGAGCCCGTCCTGGGCGAGGATGGATCCCAGCACCGGAAACCCGTTGAACGCCGTGTTCGCCGCTAGCACGAGGATGAGCCCCGTCATCGCCACCACGAAGTAGAACCCGGGCGTGAAGTGGTCGAACACAGCCCGGGCGATCTGGGCGATGACCACGTTCTGGTCGTAGTCGTCGGGCAGCGGTCCACCGGTCGCGGTCCTGAGCCGGTCGAGCTGCAGGGGGTCGACGTACTTCAGACCCATCTGCTTGGCGAGCACGATGACGCTGACCATCATCGTGACCGCGATCATGCCGAGCAGCAGCAACGTCGTGGCCGCGTTCCGGCTCTTGGGCTTGCGGAACGCCGGCACGCCGTTGGAGATGGCCTCGACGCCGGTCAGCGCCGCGCAGCCGGACGAGAACGCCCGGGCGAGCAGGAAGACCAGGGCGACCGTCGTCAGCGGCCCTTCCCACCCGGGCGCCGCCCTCATCTGCAGATCGGCGCTCTCGACCTGGGGGAGACTGCCGGTGGAGAGCCGGAGGAAGCCCCACACGCACATCCCGAGGATCGCGGCCATGAACAGGTAGGTCGGCACGGCGAAGTACGTGCCCGACTCCCGGACGCCGCGCAGGTTCAGCGCCGCCAGCACGACCACCATGACGGACGCGACCGTGACCTCGTGCTCCTGCAGGACCGGGATCGCCGCAGCGGCGTACTGCGCCCCCGAAGAGATGGACACCGCCACGGTGAGGATGTAGTCCACCAGCAGCGCACTCGCGACCGTCATCCCGGCCGTGCGACCAAGATTGACCGTGGCGACCTCGTAGTCGCCACCGCCGGAGGGATAGGCATGCACCGTCTGTCGGTACGACGCCACCACCGTCAGCATCACGACCGCGACACCGAGGGCGACCTTCCAGGACCACGAGTAGGCCGAGAACCCGGCGATCCCCAGCACGATGAAGACCTCATCGGGCGCGTAGGCCACCGAGGACAGCGCGTCACTGGCGAACACTGGTAGCGCGATCCGTTTGGGAAGCAGGGTCTCGCCGAGCTGCGCGCTGCGCAGCTTCCGGCCGACCAGGATCCGCTTGGAGACGTCGCCAACACCCACGGGCAGCAAGGCTAGTCCACGCGTGGACACTCCCCGACCGTCAGCCGCCCAGTAGCCACGGAGCGCACGACCAGCGGTGTAGCGTCTCCCCCGTGCACGTCGTGATCATGGGCTGCGGCCGCGTCGGTTCGACACTGGCGCGCAGCCTCGAGGACCGCAACCACACCGTCTCGGTCATCGACAGCAACCCCGATGCCTTCCGCCGGCTCGGTCCCTCCTTCGTCGGGACCAAGGTGACCGGGGTGGGCTTCGACCAGGACGTGCTCGACAGCGCCGGGATCGCCAGGGCCGACGCCTTCGCCGCCGTGTCCAGCGGTGACAACTCGAACATCATCGCTGCCCGGGTGGCGCGCGAGACGTTCGGGATCCAGCAGGTCGTGGCGCGGATCTACGACCCCGGTCGCGCGGAGGTCTACCAGCGGCTCGGCATCACGACGGTGGCCACCGTCAAATGGACCAGCAACCAGTTCCTGCGTCGGCTGCTGCCGGCAGGCGCCGAGCCCGACTTCCGTGACCCCTCGGGCACGATCCGGGTCGACCAGATCTCCGCTCCCGACAACTGGGTCGGACGCCGAACCGTGCAGCTCCAGGATCAGTCGCGCAGCAGGATCGCCTGGATCGACCGGCTCGGCGAGGGGATGCTGCCCACCAACGAGACCGTCATCCAGGAGGGCGACCTGCTGCATCTGGTCATGCGCGAGGAGAACGCCGACCATGTCTACGCCGTCCTCAAGCAGGGACCGGAGGCCGACTGATGCGTGTCGCCATCGCCGGGGCCGGCGCCGTGGGGCGCTCGGTCGCCCGTGAGCTGATCGGCAACGGCCACCAGGTGCTCCTCATCGACAAGGACCCCTCGGCACTGCGCCCCGAGCGGGTCCCCGACGCGGAGTGGCTGCTCGCCGACTCCTGTGAGCTCTCCTCCCTGGAGGAGTCACGCATGGAAAGCTGCGACGTGGCCATCGCGGCGACCGGCGACGACAAGGTCAACCTGGTCACCTCACTGCTGGCCAAGACCGAGTTCGCCGTCCCGCTGACGGTCGCCCGGGTCAACCACCCGAACAACGAGTGGCTCTTCACCGAGGCGTGGGGCGTCGACGTCAACGTCTCGACGCCGCGGATCATGTCGGCTCTCGTCGAGGAGGCCGTCACCGTCGGGGACCTGGTCCGGCTGTTCACGTTCCGCAAGGGCAACGCCAACCTCGTCGAGCTCACGCTTCCCGAGAACTCACCCTATGTCGGCAAGCCGTGCGGGCTGATCCCGTTGCCGGAGAACTGCGCGCTGGTCACGATCCTGCGCGACGGGCAGGTCTATCTCCCCACGCCCGAGCAACCGGTCGAGTCCGGCGACGAGCTGTTGTTCGTCGCCTCGGCGGACTCCGAGTCCGAGCTGCAGAGCCTGCTGGCTCCCGAGCAGCACGCCCCGAAGCAGAGCTGACGCACCATCGGGTCGGATCGATCGGGTTCGGATCGATCGGGTTCGGGGTCAGGCCGGTTCGGGGTCGGACCGGACAGGCGTCCGGTTGCGTCCGAGCAGCCACGCCATACCCGCCAGGGCGGCCAGCTGCAGCGGCCAGCACAGGGCGAGCTTGGTGACGGCGAGCGCGGCGATCATCGAGCCGGCATCGTCGGCCGCGCGCCCGGCGAGGTACAACGGCAGCTGGACCGACACCCGGACGAGGCAGGGCAGCACCAGCATCCAGGTCAGGTTGCGGCACAGCCGGACGATCTGCGGGTCCCGATGCCACTCGGTCGGGTCGCCGGCGACGCTGCCCACCATGAACCCCACCACCGGCCAACGGACCACGATCGAGAGGACCATCACGAGCGCGTAGCCGGCGTTGTAGATCAGGCCTGGCAGGAAGTAGGCCAGGGCGTTGTCGTTGGCATCGCCACCCCCCTGCGCGCTCCGCCAGGCGAACAGTGCCCCGATGCCGATCCCGACCAGGCTGTTGACCACGAACTGGAGGGTCGATCGTTGCACGAGGCGCACAACGAGCAGCACCAGCGCTGCGGACACGCTGACCGTCAGCGCCAGCCGCAGGTCGTCGGTGCCGAGAAAGCTGACGGTGAAGGCGAGCGTGGGTACGGCGGCCTCGAGCATGCCCCGCTTGCCCCCGAGCGCCTTCCCGAGCTGTTGCCGCACGACCGCCTCGACGGTGTCGGTGCCGACCGGGCCGGCCGGGAGCGGGGTGTCGCGCGCGTCGTCCGCGTCCCCGGGAGGGACGGCCACGTGCTCCTGCGTCACGCGCCTACCTCAGCTCGTAGCGGGGGTTGAACATCACCGGGTGGGCGTGTTGGATTCCGATCCGGCCCACGACCTTGATCTGTCGGCCCGGTTCGATCCCGGCGATCCGCCGTCGACCGAGCCAGATCACCGTAATGACCCCGGACCCGTCGTACAGCTCGGCCTCGAGTGCGGGCACTCCACCGCGTGGCCGCAACGTCACGGTTCGCAGGCTGCCCTGGATCTCGAGCCGCTGTCGGTCGTGGGCGTGGCTGATCGGACAGCATCCGGCCTGGACGGCATCGCGCTGGAGCTGCTCGGCCTCCTGGTCAGCACCTTGCGCCCACCGGCTCAGGCTGCGGCGTAGCCGACCACCCTTCACCTCTGTCATGCACCCAGCGTAGCCAGCCGGGCCAGCCGCCGGGCCGCCCTGACGAAAGACCGTCCGCCAGCTCCCGCCCCACGGCAGTTTCCCAGGGTATGCAGGATGTTTGAACCTCCCCACGGCAAGCACGCCATGGGGAGATGCAGTTTGCCATGGGAAGTCTGTGGCGATGGCCTCCGCACCGGCACAGAGGCTGAGCCCAGGCTCAGGGCTGCCCTGGGGTCAGGGCTTGCGCTGGGTCGTTCCAGCAGGCACCGTCAGGGGCAACGCCTCACCGGGGGCGTGCGGAGCGCTGCCGCGTCGGACGATCACGTCACGCAGTGCCGACTCGACCGTCCCCCCGTCGTCCGGCTCGAGGGCGGGTGCTCCGAAGAAGGTGGCGCGCAGCAGCCAGCGTGGCCCGGAGATGCCGAAGACCCGGGACGGCTGCGTGCCGCTGCGACCGTCCGGTGTGGTGACCTGCATGGCCACCCGGATCTCGGGCCCCCATCGGCCGACGGCCTCCGTCACGGTGCCGCCGCGTCGGGTCACCTCAGCCGCGATGTCCTTGCGAACCTCGTCCCAGATGTCCCCGTGGCGGGGGGCGGCGAAAGCGCGGAGCTCGACTGCTCCTTCCGAACCCGCGAGCAGCGCCGCGACGACCCCGCCGCTGCGCTCGTCGACCTGGAGCTGGAGATCGAGGCCCTCGCGCATGGTGACGATGAGACTGCCCAGGTCGACCTGGTCGGGTCGTCCCTCGACGAGCTCGACCTCGGAGACGTCCCACGGGCCGTCGGCGCGGCCATCCTCGACCTCCACGTCCCCGGCTTTATGCTCCGGACGCTGGTCCGACGAAGCCTCCCCAGGGACGTCATCGGACCCGGCTTCCTCAGCCGTCTTCCGGCGAAACCTCACTGTCCCTCCTCGATCCGTTAAGGTGCGGGCGGGCTTCCGGCCTCGACGTACCCACCGGTGGAACCGTACCCGCCGGCTCCCCGGACGGACTCCGGAAGGCTGTCCACGACGAGAAAGTGTGCGTGCTCGACTCGTTGCACGACCAGCTGGGCGATCCGGTCCCCGCGCCGGAGCTCGACGGCCTCGACCGGATCGAGGTTGATCAGCAACACCGTGATCTCCCCCCGGTAGCCGGCGTCTACCGTCCCGGGAGCGTTCACGATCGACACCCCGAAGCGTGCGGCGAGACCGGACCGCGGATGCACGAAGGCGACGTACTCCTCGGGCAGCGCGATGCCGATGCCGGTCGGGACCAGGGCGCGCTCCCCCGGCCTGAGCCGGACGTCGACCGTCGTGGTCAGATCGGCGCCGGCATCGCCGGGGTGAGCGTAGGAGGGCACCGGAACGCCGTCGTCGAGCCGGCACACGAGGATCTCGACCATGCCCGCGACCCTACCGACGCGGGACCACCGGGCGGCTGTCAGGATGGAGAACCTCCCATTTCCTCGAACGAGCGAGCCCCGTGAGCACGAACGAGCCGCGAGCCGGCCAGGTCGACAGCGGCTACCACGAGCGCCTCGGGGTCCCGCTGCGCTGGTGGGCGTTGCTGACCATGTTCTCCGCGACGGTGCTGCTGACGTTCCTGGTGGCGACCCCGCTCTGGGTCGCGACCTCGGTCACCGGAGTGCTGCTGGTCGGCCTCTCAGCGCTGTTCGTGTCGTACGGCGCCGCGCGGATCGCGGTCCGGGACGGCGACCTTTACGCCGGGCGCGCGCACATCCCGGTCGCGCTGCTCGGGTCTCCGGTTTCCCTCGACGCGCCTGCCAGCCGCCGGCTGGCCGGCATGGATGCCGACGCCCGTGCCTACCTGCTGTTGCGGCCCTATCTTCACCAGTCCGTGCAGGTCCCCGTAGTCGACCCGACGGACCCGACGCCGTACTGGCTGATCTCGACCCGCCGTCCGGAGCAGCTCGTCGCGGCGCTGACGACGGCCGCGCGTGCGCCTGACCCCCACGGCGGTGGGTACTCGAAGAGTGACCGGAGGACCCGAGGGTCGGATGGTTGACTGGGGTACAACCTCAAGACCGGGAATGCCCGGAGACGAACGGAGAGAAGCCTTGGCTGGTTCGAAGATGTGGTCCGTGATGGGAGTGGGCGCGACGCTGGCAGCCACCTTCGCCGCTCGCAAGGCACTCACCACCG
>JBPCND010000025.1:0-10099 GCA_051001655.1 Nocardioides sp.
GCGGGCACCCAGTTCCGGTACGCGTGGACCTCGGCCCGCCAGGCGACGCTATGGATCGAAGATTGCAGATCCATGAGCTCCCGGTGAGAGCACTCTCATGGCCGGACGCGATCGACCTCCTGCCGGGAACCCCACGTCCCGCCGGTGAGGAATCGGTCCCGGCTCTTGCAATCGGTGAGAGCATCAACGAAAGGCTGTACGCGGCAACGGGAGACTTGCGATGGCAGCACGCGACTTCGCCCTGAGACGCCCGACGCGGCGCTTCACCCACGTCGCCTCACGCGTCGGAGCTCTCGCGAGCATCATCTTCCTCGCTGCGTGTGGAGGCGCGATCTCCGAGGCGGCGCCCGCGGAGGTTGCGCCCGAGGCTGCTGCGCTTGCACAGTGCGAGTCACTCGTCGGATCGGAGACCTATACGTCGGTGCTCGACGTCGAGGTCGTCAGCGGGGTGGGGCTCAGGCACTGGTTCGAGACGCGGCCGGACGGAGCCCATTCGCGGTTGCAGCCCGAGGCTGTAGATGACTCGTCAGCCGTCGCGTGCCTGCTCGAGGCACCAGGCATCGTGCACGCGCCTCCGCCTGTGTCCGGCGTAGAACGCGACGAGCCTTGGACCGATCTGACGGCAATCGTGCTCATGGGTGCGACGAAAGGTCCCGAGCTGCAGGCGGCTGGCCCGAGGGACAAGGTCGTCGCGGTCTTCGAGGCACTGCGCAGCTGAACCTCGATGGGCCCCACGCCCAGGGTCAGCGGACGGGATGGCCGGCCGCTGCCAGGGAGGCCTTGACGTCCGCGATCCGTAGCGTTGCGAAGTGGAAGACGGTGGCGGCGAGTACAGCGTCCGCGCCGGCGTCGACGGCGGGGGGAAAGTGCTCGAGCGCGCCGGCGCCACCGGAGGCGATGACGGGGATCGACACCTCGGCTCGCACCAACCGGATCAGCTCGAGGTCGAAGCCGTCCTGGGTGCCGTCGGCGTCCATCGCGTTGAGAAGGATCTCCCCGGCCCCGAGGTCGGCGCCTCGTTTGGCCCATTCGACCGCGTCCAGACCGGCGCTCCGGCGACCGCCGTGGGTGGTGACCTCGAACCCGCTGGCGGTGGCCCCTTGTGGGCCCGTACGACGGGCGTCGACCGAGAGTACGAGCACCTGGTTACCGAACCGGTCGGCGATCTCCGTGACGAGCTGTGGGCGCTGGATCGCTGCGGTGTTGACCACGACCTTGTCCGCGCCGGCCCGCAGCAGCGTGTCGACGTGCTCGACGCTGCCGATGCCGCCGCCCACGGTGAGTGGGATGAAGACCTGCTCTGCTGTTGCGGACACGATCTGCAAAGTGGTGGCGCGACCTTCGTGCGAGGCCGAGATGTCGAGGAAGGTCAGCTCGTCGGCGCCCTCGGCGTCGTACATCTTGGCGAGCTCGACCGGGTCGCCGGCGTCGCGGAGCTCCTGGAAGTTGACGCCCTTGACGACGCGGCCGGAATCGACGTCGAGGCAGGGGATCACCCGCACGGCAAGGCTCATCGGCCGCCGTACCTTGGGCCGCGGGTCAGGGTGAGGGCGTCGTCCAGGGTGAAGCGGCCCTCGTAGAGCGCGGTGCCGACTATCGCACCCTCGACGCCCTGCCCGACCAGCCCCATCAGAGCCTCGAGGTCGGACAGCTCGGTAATGCCACCGGAGGCGACCACCGGCCGGTCGGTGCAGGCGCAGACGGCGCTGAGCAGCTCGAGGTTCGGACCTTGGAGCATCCCGTCCTTGTCGACGTCGGTGACGACGTAACGCGCGCATCCGTCTGAGTCGAGCCGGGACAGCACGTCGTAGAGGTCGCCGCCGTCGCGGGTCCATCCACGAGCGGCGAGCGTGCGACCCCGCACGTCGAGGCCAACCGCGACACGGTCGCCGTACTCCGCGATGGCTGTAGCGCACCACTCGGGCTGTTCGAGGGCAGCGGTGCCGATGTTGACGCGACGGCAGCCGGTGGCCATGGCGGCAGCCAGGGACTCGTCGTCGCGGATGCCGCCGCTCATCTCCACGTTGATGTCCAGCGCCCCGACGATCTTGGCGAGCAGGTCCCGGTTCTGGCCGCGACCGAACGCCGCGTCGAGGGCGACGAGGTGGATCCACTCCGAGCCGCGGCACTGCCAGTTCAGGGCGGCCTGGACCGGGTCGCCGAAGTGCTTCTCGGACCCGGCGACGCCTTGGACGAGCTGCACGGCCTGGCCGTCAGCGATGTCCACGGCAGGCAGCAGCTCGAGGTAGGCGCTCATGCCAGCCAGCCTATGAGGCGGTCCAGTCCCGCGAGTCGGCGCATCCGCACGTCGAAACACGCTCGAGTCGGCGCATCCGCACGTCGACGCATCCGCAGCTCCGCGACCTCGCGCCCACATCTGTGACGAGATGATGGCGTGTGGCGTCTCGTTGATCGACCGTAACCGGACACGTGTGCGGTTGTTGCACCATTCAGCGGACCTGAAGTCCGCACACAGCAGTCATGTGCCGCAGTGGCATCGCTTGCTGAGCGAAACCTCACCGTCCGCACGGCAGGGCCATCAACGCAGCGGTCACAAGAGCCGACTCGGCCGCGTTGGGACGTGCAGACGTGCCGACTCGGCTGTGGATGGGGCCTCACCGAGCTGCAGGGCGAGTCGCGCCGCGCCTTGAGCTCGGTCCGTGCCGAACATGTCAGGGGCCGATCATAGGCTGGTCCCCGGTGCACGCGAGGGCGCCGGGTGCCGCCCGGACCAGAAGCACCGAACGCGTGAAGGAGTGCATTGACCACCACCCAAGGCACGACCGACGGACTGTCGTCGGTGGAGCCCGGCAACACCCTGCGTGCGGGCTTCGGCGTGCTCGGGGTGGCGATCCGTCGTGAGCCGCTGGTCTTCACGCTGTCCACGCTGGGCAGCCTGCTCTTCGGCGCGCTCACCGTCGCCGACGCCTGGGTGCTGGGCTGGTCCACCGACAACGTGGTGCTCCCCGCCTTCGAGACCGGCGACGTCGGGTGGAACGGACTCCTCGCCGTCCTCGCTCTCTTCGTCGGTGTGGCTCTGTTGCGTGCGGTCGGCATCGTCGCGCGACGTCTCGGCGCCGGCATCATGCAGTACCGCATGCAGGCACACATGCGCCGTGAGGTCACCCGGCAGTACCTCCGGCTGCCGATCTCGTGGCACCAGAGGCATCCCACCGGTCAGCTGCTGTCCAACGCGAACGCCGACGTCGAGGCCGCCTGGGCGCCGATCGCTCCGTTGCCGATGGCCGTCGGCACCGTCGCGATGATGGTGATCGCGGTTGCGCAGATGCTGATCACCGACGTGGTGATGGCACTCGTCGGGCTGCTTGTCTTCCCGCTCGTGATCGCCGCGAACCTCGTGTTCCAACGGGTTCAGTCACCGCTCATGACGCGGGCGCAGGCCCTCCGGGCGGAGGTCAGCGAGGTCGCGCACGAGTCCTTCGACGGGGCGCTGGTGGTCAAGACCCTGGGTCGCGAGATGGAGGAGACCGAGCGGTTCGCCCACAAGGCACACCTTCTTCGCGACACCAACATCGGGGCGGGCCGGGTTCGTGCGGTCTTCGACCCCGCTCTTGAGGCGCTGCCCAACCTCGGCGTCCTCGCCGTACTCGCAGTGGGCGTCAACCAGGTGCTCCAGGGCCGTGCGGATCCCGGTGACGTGGTCACGATCGGCTACCTCCTCACGATCGTGGCCTTCCCGATCCGGTCCCTGGGCTGGTTGCTCGGTGAGTTCCCGCGCAGCGTGGTCGGCTTCCGGAGGGTGTCCGTGGTGCTCGCGGCGACCGGCGAGATGGAGTACGGAGGCCGCCGGATCGAGCCGGTCACCGGGACCGGGGCCTCGTTGGAGGTCGAGGGCCTGGCCTACCGCTACGAGCCGGACGCCCCGCTGCTGGAGGGGCTCACGTTCGCCGTCCCGCCCGGCAGGACCGTGGCAGTCGTGGGGGAGACCGCGTCCGGCAAGAGCACCCTCACGAACCTGCTGCTCCGGCTCATCGACCCGGACTCGGGCCGGATCCTCGTCGACGGCATCGACCTGCGCGACCTCGAGTCCGGCGACCTCGCCCGGCACGTCTCGCTGGTGCCGCAACAGGCCTTCCTCTTCGACGACACCATCCGCGGCAACGTCACGCTCGGAGCCGACGTCGGCGACGCGGAGGTGTGGGCCGCGCTGCGGACCGCGCAGGCCGACGGGTTCGTGGCCGGCCTCCCGAACGGCCTCGACGCCCGGCTCGGCGAGCGCGGCACGACGTTGTCCGGCGGCCAACGGCAACGACTCTCGCTCGCGCGGGCGCTGGTCCGGCGACCGCGGCTGCTGATCATGGACGACGCGACATCGGCCGTGGACCCGGAGGTCGAGGCCCGGATCCTGGCTGCTCTCCGCGAGTCCGGTGGCGAGGGCTCGACGGTGCTGGTGGTGGCCTACCGCAAGGCGACGATCGCGCTGGCCGACGAGGTGGTCTATCTCGACGGTGGCCGGGTGGCCGACCAGGGCCCGCACAGCGAGCTGCTGGGACGCAGCCCCGGCTATGCCCATCTGGTCAACGCCTACGAGACCGAGCACCCCCAGGAAGAGGCGTTGAGTCCATGAGCACGCCCTCCACATCAGGCACGGGCACGCCGGGCACGCCCTCCACGCCGACGATGCCGATCGTGCCGGGGACCACCGGCACCCAGATGGACTCCGGTGAGGCGATCTCCGCCCGCGACACGATCCGACGAGGCATCGCCCTCTCGCCGGAGCTGCGTGAGGGGATCCGAGGCACGTTCGCGTTCGCGGTGCTCGCGACGCTGGGACGCGTCGTCGTACCCATCGCCGTCCAGCAGACGCTCGACCGGGGTCTCGGCGCGGCCGGTGGACCGGACCTCGGGTTCATGGGGTTGATGGCCGGCCTGGCGACTCTCGCGATCGTGGTGACGGGGGTGTCGTCGTACTTCATGACCGCCCGACTGTTCACGGCCGCCGAACGCGGCCTCGCCACCTTGCGGATCAAGGCGTTCCGGCACGTGCACGACCTCCCGATGCTGACCCAGAACTCCGAGCGCCGGGGGTCCCTGGTGGCACGGGTGACCAGCGACGTCGACCAGGTGTCACAGTTCCTGATCTTCGGTGGACTGATCGCGGTGGTCAGCGTTGGCCAGATCGTGGTCGCCACGGTGGTGATGGCGGTCTACAGCTGGCAGCTCACCCTGGTGGTCTGGATCTGCTTCCTGCCGCTGTTCCTCTCGCTGCGCTACTTCCAGAAGCGGCTCTCCGAGGCGTACGGCGTCGTGCGTCGTCAGGTCGGGGCGCTGCTGAGCGCCGTGTCCGAGCCGGTGGTCGGCGCCACGGTCGTCCGCTCGTACTCCATCGAGGCCCGCACCCAGGCCCGGATCGACGACGCCGTCGACCGGCACAAGCGCGCCAGCACCAAGGCTCAGGGTCTCACCGCGTTCTCGTTCTCGCTCGGTGGCATCTCCGCCGGGCTCGCCAACGCAGGCGTGCTGATCTTCGGCGTCCTCCTCGGCGTGGACCAGATCAGCGCCGGCGAGGTGCTGGCGTTTGCCTTCCTCGTCACGCTGTTCGTGGGACCGGTTCAGATGGGCACCCAGGTGCTGACCGAAGCCCAGAACGCCATCGCCGGCTGGCGGCGCACCATCGGCATCCTGGACACTCCCGCCGACGTCGTCGACCCCGGCACCGGCGGCACGGAGCTTCCCGCGGGCGGCGTCTCGATCGCGTTTGAGCAGGTCTGCTTCGCCTATCCCGACGGGCCGCCGGTGCTGTCCGACATCAACCTCGAGATCATCCCGAACACCCGGGTTGCCGTGGTCGGCGAGACCGGTTCCGGCAAGACCACTCTCGCCAAGCTGTTGACCCGGCTGATGGACCCCACGGCGGGAGCGGTCCGGTTGGACGGCATCGACCTGCGCACCGTGCCGTTCTCCTCGCTGCGCGACCGGGTCGTGATGGTGCCGCAGGAAGGGTTCCTCTTCGACTCGACCGTGCGGGCGAACGCGCTCTACGGCCGGTTGGACGCCTCCGACGTCGACATCCGCGCCGCCGCGGACGAGCTCGGCCTCACCGACTGGCTCGACGGTCTGCCACGGGGGCTGGACACTTCCGTCGGACAACGTGGTGAGTCGCTCTCAGCGGGAGAGCGGCAGCTGGTCGCGCTGCTCCGCGCACATCTCGCGGACCCGGACCTGCTGGTGCTCGACGAGGCCACCAGCGCGGTCGACCCTGCCTTGGAGATGCGGATCGGCCGGGCGCTGGAGCGGTTGACCCGTGGACGGACCTCGGTCACCATCGCCCACCGGATGTCGACGGCGGAGAACGCCGACGAGGTGGTCGTGGTCGACGCCGGCCGGATCGTGCAACGGGGGTCGCATGCCGAGCTGGTGGCCGAGGGGGGCGTCTACGGCCGGCTGCACACGTCCTGGGTAGCGCAGCAGCACCACCCCGATTCGTCTGCGGTCCGCCTTCGTGAAACTTCCCCATAAACCGCAGACCAATCGGCGATAGCGTGAGCGGGTGCCGGATCTGGTGGACCGAGTCGACGAGCTGCAACGTCGTCGTCGCGCGATCAGTGTCCCGCTCGCCGTCGTCTACAAGTTCTTCGACGACCAGGGCAACTACCTCGCGGCGATCCTCACCTACTACGCGTTCATCGCGATCTTCCCGCTGCTGCTGATCGCCTCCTCGGTGCTCGGTTTCCTGCTCCGCGACAACGAGATGGTCCGCAACGCGGTCCTGGACTCAGCACTCAGCCAGTTCCCGATCGTCGGCAGCCAGCTCGGCCGCGCCGAAGGACTGCAGGGCAGCACGTCCGCGGTCGTGATCGGCTCGCTCACCGCGTTGTACGGCATCGTGGGTCTCGGTCAGGCGGCGCAGAACGCCGTCAACACGACCTGGGCGGTGCCGCGCAACAGTCGGCTCAACCCGGTGATGAGCAGGGTCCGCAGCCTGGCACTGATGGTGCTGGCCGGCACGAGCGTGATGCTCCTGGCTGTCCTCTCGAGCGTGGCCAGCAACGTGGACGTCTTCGGCTCCGAGGCCGACGCCTTCTTGAACCTGATGCTCTGCATCGCCACGGTCGTCATCACCGCGGCGGTGCTCTCGGCGATGCTGGGCCTGGCCACCCGACGGAGGCACCGGTTCAGCATAGTGCTGCCCGGGGGGTTGACGATCGCGGTCGGATGGCACCTGCTGCAGACGTTGGGCGGGGTGTACGTCGACCGGGTGGTGAACCGGGTCAGCGAGATGAGCGGCGTCTTCGCCCTGGTGCTCGGGCTGATCGCGATGATCTACGTCGCCGCGATGATCGCCGTGCTCGGCATGGAGGTCAACGTCGTACTGCATCGGCGGTTGTATCCACGGGCGCTGCTCGCACCCTTCACCGATACGGTCCAACTGACCGAGGCAGACCGGCGCGTCTACACCGACTATGCCCGGGCCCAGCGGCACAAGGGTTTCGAGAAGGTGCACGTCACCTTCGACCGTGGCGACGACGGCTGACCCGAATCGGGGTGGTGGGGTGGTGGGGCGCGGTCAGTGGCGCTCCTCGAGCCCGACGGCCTCCCGGAGCCGTTCGGCGGACTCGGCCAGGGCGGGATCGTCGCGTCCGCGAGACTCCATCAGATCGGCGAGAGCCTCGGCGATGACGTTGAGCTTCTCCTGCGAGGCCTCCTCTGCCCGGCGGCTGGCGTTCTCCAGCAGCACCAGCAGCAGCAGCGTCAGGACGCTGCCGACGGTGTGGATGGCGACCTGCCACGACTTCAGGTCGGTCCAGAGCGGGACGCTGACCAGCCACGCGACGACGATCCCGACGCAGACGAAGAAGAAGGGTGCCTCGCTGACCCGCGTGTAGGCCCACTCGACGAAATGCTCCAAGGGTGAGAGCCCATCCGGTTTCTTGCGGTCCTCGGCGGCGTCCGTCCTGTCCATTGCGTTAGCGTAGCGCCGCGGCGGACCCGGTCAGCCGCAGTAGTCGCACACCCCGGTGCTGGGGACAGCGGTGTGACAGTTCGGACAGAGGTTCGGCATGATCTCCATGCGCTCGCGCAGGCCCAAGGGCTTGACCTCACGCACCCCGTTGGCCTTGCGGGTCTGGCTGGTGCCGACCTCTCCGCGGGCGAACAGGACGCGGTGAGCGTCCAGGTCCGTCGACTCCACGTGCCAGCCTGCCTCCCACCACGCTCTCGCCTGCACCTTCAAGTCGTTGGACCAGAACGAGCCATGCGTGCGCGCGGAGTCGGGGAGGCCGTGCACGAGCGACTCGATCTCGGAGAAGCTCATCGTGACCTCCTCCTGGTCGGTGGTCTTTGCCAGATGGTCACGGAGTGCGTCGTACTTGGCCATACGTCGAGAGTAGACCTGTTTCGGGGTGGTCGCTTACCGAGCGCTGTCCTGAGGGCGCTCGTGCAGGTCAGGCATACCGCGCGTAGAAGCTGTTCATGAACAGCAGCTGCGGGTCGAAACGGCGCTTTGTGGCGAAGAACTCGTCGAGGCCCGGATAGGCCGTCGCGACCTGTTCGCGGGTGTAGTGCTGCTGGTAGGGCAGGTAGAAGGTGCCGCCGCGGTCGAGGGAGGCGTCGACGAGCCGGCGCGTCAGGTCCGCCATGTCGGCGCTGCCCGGGTCGCTCACCTCCTGGCTGAGGTAGAGCACGAGCGAGAAACGCTCACCCTGCGCATAGTCCAGAGCGATGTCCTCCCGGTGCACCGAGCGGATCGACGCGTTCAGCAGGACGGCATCGTGAGCGCGTAGCTCGGTGCGGAGGTCGTCGAGGAACGGCACGAGCTCCTCGCGCGGGAGGAAGTACTCCTGCAGCACGTCGGTGTACTGGGCCAGTCGGTTCTGGAGAAGCGCCAGACTCTCGAACATCGCCTGGTTGCGTGCCACGAGACATGCTTCGGAATCTCGGAGTGCATCGATGCGAGACTTCTGACACTTCCGGACATGAGGGAGGAGATCGCGCTGAGCCGCCCACTTCACCCGTTGTCCCAGCCCGCCGGTCCTCGCCACGTTGAGCACAAGATGACCGAAGCGGTCGGAGCCACGTGACACGAGCGGCGGGATCGGCTTTCCCGTCGGCCAGCATCACCCGCAGGGAGCGGATCGTCGACGACAGGCTGCCTGCACGGAAGTCGAGCCCGTGCGCATTCACCGAGACGGTGCCTCCGACGCTGAGCACGTCGATGCCGGGCATCGTCGAGACCGAAAGGCCGACCGGATGAACCTGCTCGAGCACCTGGTGCCAGACGGCGCCGGCCCCGACGGTGGCAGTGCGACGTGTCTGGTCGACGACGATCGAGTCCATGGCCGTCATGTCGAGCACGAGAGCTCCGGGATGTGAAGACTGGCCGCCCATGCTGTGCTGGGTGCCTGCCACCGAAACGACCAGCTCGTGCTCGCGTGCGAACGTCAACGCCTCCCGGACGTCCTGGATCGTATGTGGACGCACGACGCCGTACACCCGGGTTCGGTTGAGGCAGCTGGCGTCGTTCACGGTGCCGCCCTGCTGGTCGAGGCCGCCGGGGTACGGCGCCGCGGGCGGCGTCGCAGGCTTCCGCGGCGGAACTGTGGGAACGGGTGCCGGCGCAGGGTGGACGACGCAGTCCTTTGCGGCCGCCGGAGCTCCGGACCACATCACGACCTTCTGTCCTGTGATGGTCAGCACTGTCAGCAGCACCGCAGCCGCCACCAGCAACCGCATCCGCCGGGAGGCGTGAGTCGCGACAGGCGGCGCCACCTCTCCCTGACTCATGGGTTGACTCTGACGTGCTGCCGGCGGGAGCACCAGAGTCGGCGTACTCAGCGGGTGAGCGTTTGCGTGCACCTCCGGCGGGTACGCATCAAGCATCGACGCACCTGGCGTCGAATGGACACCAGGAGGAACCATGACGACCACCCCGAACGAGCCTGTGGGCGACGGCGACATCGAGACCGTTCCCGGCCAGACCCCGGTGCCAGCACCCGACGGCGACGCCGATGACACCGATGGCGACTCGACCGACACCACCGACGGTGACAGCACCGACGGCACCGACGCCGACGGCACCGACGCCTGATTCGTTGTCCGCTCTCGCGCTGCTCAGTGGCGACGCCCAGACGTTCCGCGA
>JBPCND010000026.1:0-3755 GCA_051001655.1 Nocardioides sp.
TACTACGAGCGGATCGCCGACCACGCCGTCTCACTCGCCCGCCGGGTCGTCTATCTGGTGACCGGCGAGACCGTCACCGCAGCCCTGCACTAGCTGGCCGGCTAGTGCCATGATGGCCAGGTGAGCAAGCCTGGCCCGGTCCGGACCTCCCGCAACCCGGGGCTCGACCTCGTCGGGGGGTTCGCGGAGGCTGCGGGACGGTTCGCGGCGTCGGTGGCCGAGGCGGACATGCACGACCCCGTGCCCGGCTGTCCGCCCTGGTCGACGTACGACCTCGTCGTCCACCTCGGCAACGTGCACGCCTGGGCGGCGACCATCGTGGAGAACGGCTCCGCCGCGGTGGAGCAGAACGACGAGCCACGCTCGCACCGGCCCCGGCTCGTCAGCGAGTGGTACGCCGGCAAGGCGGAGGACCTCCACGAGGTGCTCCGGTCGACCGATCCCGCGCGGCCCTGCTGGAACTTCGCGTCCGGTCAGGGAATGGCCGGGTTCTGGCATCGACGACAGCTGCACGAGACGACCATCCACACCATCGACATCGACTCCGTCACCCATCGCACGAGGACCATCGCGGCCGTGCTCGCCGAGGACGGGATCGACGAGGTGCTGCGGGTCTGGCTCCCGCGGATGCACCACCGTCGGCACCCGGCGACGTTGAGCGCCCCGCTGGTGATCACCACGACCGACACGTCCCGGGCGTGGACGCTGACCCCGCGTCCGGTCCGGCCGACCCCGGACGCCGCCGTGCCCACGCAGCCGCGTGGCCCGGTCCGCGGTGCCCCCGAGTCTGCGCCGGCGCGGACCGAGGGCCCGCCGCTCGTGATCGACCGGCGGCACCCGCGGGCCGACCTGGTCACCGGGCCCGCCGAGGCGATCTACCGGGTGTTGTGGAAGCGCTGGCCGGCAGACCGTCTCGAGCTGAGCGGCGACGTCGGCCGGATCGAGGCGTTCCTCGGGTCCCCGTTGGTGCCCTGACTCCTCCGACGCCCTGGCCGGCACAATCGGTTCGCATCCGGGGGGTGTCGTCACCTAGGTTCGTGCCCATGCCAGTCGTCGAGGCCTCGGACCTGTGTCGCAGCTACCGCACCCGCACCGGGATCGTGAAGCGGGAGAAGAAGACGGTCGAGGCGGTCCGCGGGGTCAGCTTCGGCATCGAGAGGGGCGAGCTGTTCGGGCTGCTCGGTCCCAACGGCGCCGGCAAGACCACCACGATCAAGATGCTCATCACGCTGCTACTCCCGACCAGCGGCTCGGCGAGGGTGCTCGGCCACGACGTCGTCGATGACGCGCGGGAGGTCCGACGGCACATCGGCTACGTCTTCGGCGGCGACCGCGGCCTCTACGAACGCCTCAACGCCCTCGACAACCTGCGCTACTTCGCCGAGCTGTACGGCGTCCCGCCGCGCGAGCAGCGGCAGCGGATCGCCATGCTGCTCGAGCTCGTGGGCCTGACCGGGCGGGAGAAGGAGCGCGTCGAGGGGTTCTCCCGCGGCATGCGGCAGCGACTGCACATCGCCCGCGGGCTGCTGCACGACCCGGAGGTGCTGTTCCTCGACGAGCCGACGATCGGGATCGACCCAGTGGGGGCCCGCGAGCTCCGCTCGACGATTGCCGCCCTCAAGGACCAGGGCAAGACGATTCTGCTCACCACGCACTACATGTTCGAGGCCGACGAGCTCTGCGACCGGATCGCCGTGATCAGCGAGGGAGAGCTCGTCGCCGAGGGCACGCCTGCCCTGCTCAAGCAGCGGGTCACCGACGGACACGTGGTGGAGGTCGAGACCTTCGGCCTGCCGGACACCGCGCTGGCCGCCGTACGCTCGCTCGCCGGGGTCCGCACGGTCGCGGTCGAGGAGCGGGGCCAGGCCCAGGTGCTGCTCGTCCAGGTCGACCCGGGGGCCGAGGTGACCTCGTCGGTGCTCGGCTGCCTCGGCGGCGTCAACGTGGGCCGGGTCAGCTCACGTGAGCCGACCCTCGAGGACGCCTATGTCGAGCTGGTGAGCGGCCGGTGAGCACCTCGGTGAGCGCCGTCAGGCGTGTCTCCCGCATGCTGGCCATCGCCTGGTGGCTGCACCTGAAGATGCTGGCCGTCTCAGCGTTCGAAGGGGTCTTCCAAGTGATCTGGCCGCTGTTCTTCGCGACGACGGCGTTTTTGGTCTACCGGCAGGCCGACGACCCGCAGGTCATGGTCTACGCCGGCCTCGGAGCCGCCGTGATGGGCATCTGGTCGGTGATCGCCACCACCGCCAGCGGCGTCCTCCAGCGGGAGCGATGGCTCGGGACGCTCGAGCTGCTGGTGGCGTCGCCGACCCGGTTCGCGCTGATCCTCGTGCCGATCACGACTGCGATGGCCACCCTCGGCCTCTACAGCCTCGGGGCGACGCTGCTGTGGGGCTGGCTGCTCTTCGACATCACGGTCCCGGTCGCGCACCCGTTGCTGTTCGTGCTCTCGGTCGTGGTGTCGATCCTGTCCATCGCGCTGATCGGCTTCCTGCTGTCGGTCTCCGTGGTGCGCTACCGAACGGCATGGGCGCTGGGCAACATGTTGGAGTATCCCGGCTGGCTGCTCTGCGGGTTCCTGGTGCCGCTGACGCTGTTCCCGACGTGGGCGTCCTGGATCGCCTACGCGTTGCCGCCGACCTGGGGGATGCAGGCCATCCGGGTCTCCGCGGCGGGCGGGTCACCGTGGGTCGACGTGCTGGTGTGCCTGGGCCTCGGCATCGGGTACGGCGCCGCCGGGGCGCTGCTGTCCGAGACCGTCCTGCGCTCCGCCCGTCGACACGCCACCCTGGCGCTGACATGAGCGCAGCCACGAGCAGCGACCTCACCACATCGCTGCGGATCTTCTTCGTCGGCGGCCTGATCAGCTTCCGGGCGCTGTTCAACTGGCTGAGCCCGTGGATCTACATCCCCTCGCTACTGATCGCGCCGATCTTCCAAATCCTGTTGTTCGCCTACATCGGCCGGTCGGCCGGCATCGAGTCGGACGCGTTCTTCGTCATCGGCAACGCCGTGCAGTACTCCGCCATCCCGTGCCTGTTCTCGGTGGCCAACACCGTCGCCGGCGAGCGCTGGACCCAGACGTTGGGCATCGTGCTGTCGACCCCGGCCCGCCGGATCCCGCTGTTCCTCGGCCGGTCGCTGCCAGTGGTGGTCAACGGCTTCTTCGTCTCGATGTTCAGCCTGGTGGTCGGCAGCCTGCTGCTCGGTGTCACGATCCCGTGGTCGGCCTGGCTGCCGCTGGCGCTGGTCGTCGCGGTGGCGGCGATGTCGTGCACCGGGCTCGGCCTGGCCAACGCCGCCCTCGGCCTCCGGGTCCGCGAGACCGCGGTGCTGTCCAACGTGCTGTTCGGGGTGCTGCTGATCTTCTGCGGTGTGAACGTCTCCCTCGACGCCCTCCCGGACTGGATGGCGGCGGTCGGGTCGTGGCTGCCGCTGACCCATGCCATCGAGGCCGCTCGGGAGCTCGCCGCCGGGGGCAGCCTGGGATCGGTGTCCGGGCTGGTGGCTCAGGAGATCGGGCTCGGCATGCTCTACGGCGGGGTCGGCCTCGCGGCACTGCGCTGGTTCGAGATCGAGGGCCGTCGCCGCGCCACCCTCGAGATCCAGTAGCCGCGTGGCGGTCGGATCGGGGCCGGGCGTCGCCTTCGGGTCGGCGTCGGTCGGGAAGTCCGTTGGTGACCTGACTGGGGAGTTCTTCAGGCAGCAGGTGAGTGCGATCCTCCCCGAACCGCTCGAACCGCTCGAACCGCTCG
>JBPCND010000027.1:0-4505 GCA_051001655.1 Nocardioides sp.
ACCTCGAACGCGGGGACCAGCTCGAGGACGAGCTCCGTGACGATGCCGAGCCTGCCCAGGGAGAGCATGACCCCCGAGTAGTCGTCTCCGTGCGAGCCGCGGTCGGCGGTCATGATGTCCCCGCCCGCGGTCACCATGGTCATCGACCTGACGCCCGCCGAGAGAATGCGGTTCCGCGTGCCCGAACCGTGGGTGCCGGTCGCACAGGAGCCCACCACGGAGATGTGTGGCAGCGATCCCGTGTTGGGCAGTGCCAGGGAGGCGCGGTGCAGCGCATCGGTCAGGTCTCCGTAACGCAGGCCTGCACCGATGCGGACGATGCGGCTCGGCCGGTCGACCTCCAGCACGGGTGGGAGGCCGGTGAGCGAGACCAGATGACCGGTCGTGTCGGCGATCCGGTTGAACGAGTGCCGCGACCCGATCGGGCGCAAGGCTCCACCCCGGCTCACGAGCGCCTGGAGCTCCGCGACGGACCGCGGGCTGTGCACGCCGGCTGCCCCGAAGACGACGTTCCCAGCCCAGTTCGTGCCTGCCGAGGACGGTTGACCGCTCAGCACGCCCGACTCACAGGACCCGAAGGGTCCACGCCGCACGCGTCTCTGCATCCGGCTCGAGCACGATCAGGTCGGTCCCCGAGTTGAACGCGTCGGGCGGGCAGGTCATCGGCTCCAAGGCGAGTCCTCGCCGCGAGTGTGCGGGATCGGGCAGGTCGGCGGTGTGCACCTGCACCCACGCCATCGTCGACGGGTCCCACTCGCACTCGACCCCGGTGCCGCCGTCGGCACGGACCCGGGCACGGACCAGCCCGTCCAGCCCCGGCACCAGGGAGGTGAACGCGTGGTCGACCTCGGTGTCGCCCAGGCGCCGACCGTCCCGGAAGTCGAAGTCGCCGTCCTCCACCGCGGACAGGCTGGCCGGCAGGAGCCGATCAGAGGTCACCTCCTGCACCTGCTCTGCGGGCAGGTCGAGGGTCCATTCGTCCATCGTCCCGGGGCCGGGCACCAGGTAGGGATGGGATGCGAGACCGAAGGGCGCCGGCATGGCACCGATGTTGCGCGCACTGACGCTGCACGTCAGCCCGTCGTCGCCGAGTGCGTAGTGCGCCACCACCTCCAGCTCGAACGGGTATCCGGTCTGCGGCACGAGCCGGTGCCCGACCACGACCGACGACACGTCGGAGTCCAGCAGGTCGAAGCGCGCCCAGCAGACCAGTCCGTGCAGGGCGTGCTGGCGCTGCGGTTCGGTGATGTCGAGCTGGTACGACGAGCCGGCGAACGAGTACCTGCCGTCCACGACGCGGTTCGGCCACGGGGCGAGCAAGGAGCCCCGGAACCGTGGGCGCACCTCATTGTCTTCGTAACCCAGCAGCAGGTCGCGATCCCCGTGCCGCAGCCGCCGCAGGCCGCCACCCACCTCGGTGACGACGGCGCTGTAGTCGCCGTGAGTGATCTGATACTCCTCGCCGCCTCGGCTCACCCGTCCCCCTCTCCCATCACCAGGCCCTCGATGGTGTGTCTCTGCGTGATCGGGGTGAGCTCGTCGACGACCGGGCAGGCGAGGTGCTCGCGTAGCCGCTCGGGCAGCCGTTGCCAGTAGTCACGTGTCACGGCCGGTTCGTGATGTTCTGCGTTCCCGGCGCCCGGGGCGTCCACTCCCAGGACGAGCACCGGACGTGCGACCTGGGAGCGGTTCGGCGTACCACGATGGATGGTCAGGGCCGACCGGGCCGAGAGGTCACCGACCTGGGGGTACTTCCGGACAGCCAGCGCCTCGAACCGAGGGTAGTCGGTCCTAGCCGGGAACATCTCGTGGTCGAAGTCGTCCCCGCGCTCCCACTGCGTGCCGGGCGCGATCTCGAACGGCCCCATCTCGTCGGTGGTGTCCACCGTCGTGAGGTTGAAGGCCAGCGAGGTGAGCCGGCGGTCGCGCCACGTCTCGGGCGGGCTGGGGAAGTCCCGGTGCCATGGCTGGGCCTGCGCCCCGGGGAACGGCGTGTCAAAACCGACCTCCAGGATCGTGTAGTCCGGCCCCAGCATGGCCCCGGCGACCGCCCGCACCCACGGATGGTCGGCCAGCTCGACGAAACCTCGCAGGGCCTGGGGATGGATCTCGACGTACCACCGCTGCGGACCACGTCCGACGGCGCCGTTCTCACGCGTCCGCGCCTCCTCGAAGGCTGCATCGACGTCCTCACGGAGCTGCTGGACCCACTCGCGGGAGAAGGCATCCTTGCAGGCGGTGATTCCGGCGGTCTCCAGGTCGTGACGGGCCTGTTCGACATCCACTGTGGCCTCCATCGACTCAGCCCGGCGAGCCGCTACGCATGATCAACACGTCACCGTGTCCGCCGTACCCCATGACCTGCTCGGCATACTGCGTGCCGTCGAACGTGACGACGAGGAAGCCGCCGTCGTCGAGCGGGACCAGCTGCGGGTGCGGGATGTTCGTCTCGTACGGCGCATCGAGGCGGCCGACGCGTCGCATCTCCATGTCGAAGACGGGGTAGTGGCGACCGTCGCCGTCACTCGCCAGGAACCACCACTCGCCGTCCACCTCGGCGATGACGGGTCCCTCGCACTGGTGCAGGTCGGTCGCCGCCCCGACCGGCTCGAGCTTCTCGTCCCACGAGGCCCCCGAGGGTCCGACCGCCAGGGCCGGATGGAAGTCGAACGGGTCCTGCGACGGGCTCTCCACTAAGCTGACGTGCCACCGGCCGTCGATCCTGGTCAGCCCGGGGTCCCACGAGCTCACCTCGGTCGGCAGCGAGGTGGCGTCCGTCTCGAGCACATGCACCCCACTGAGCACGTCGTCGGTCGTGACCACGTGCCGCACGTGCACACCGTCGAAGTCGAAGTCACCCCAGGAGCTGGTCGCCACGATCCACCGGTCCTCGTCGTCGTCGCGGACCACCTGGCCGGCGTGGTCCCCGAGCAGCAGTCCGTCGCGCAGCGAGAACAGCTGCGCCACCTGCTCCAGCCGCGTGGGGTCGGCCAGATCGAGGGAGAACACCCCCCAGTGGGCTTGCTGGAAGAACCCGAGGCCGGCGCAGGTGGCGGTGAAGAACGCCTTGCCGTCCTTGAGGTACGGCGTGCCGTCGCTGTGCTGCACCAGGTGCTGGTCGCGGATCCCGGTCATCCCGAAGAGTCCGGCTCTGGGGACGCCCAGACCGGTCCCCGTCCCCTGGCCACGGATCCCCCATGCGTAGGAGTGGGCAGCCAGCGTTGAGGGCACCCGCATGTCAACGACCTGGGCGACCCGGTCCCGCTCGGTCAGCACCGGCTGCCACCCCTGCCCGGTGTCGACGAGCACGGTGACCTGGTTCTCGCAGAGCACGAAGGCGAAACCGAACGAGGCGGGGAGGTCGACTCCCTTGCGGCGGAGCGTGCGCGTGCGCCCTGCCCGTCGTACCTCGATCCCGGCCCTGCGGGTTGCCGGGTCGTAGAAGGCGAGCAGATGCTCGTCATCGCCCGTTGCCAGCCCGACGAGGACCTTTCCGGAGGGGTCATTGAGCTCGATCTGGACGCAGCAGAAGGGCGCGTCGGGTGAGGCCGTGGACCGCTCGAGCCCCACCGCGCCGGGTGACCCGGAGACGATGTCGGACTCTGCCACGACGAATGCCGGAGCGAGGAGATCGAACGGACGGTAACGCGACTCGACGGAGAACGAGAGGTCGAAGATGGTGGACTCCTTGGTAGTCAACGGACGGGGTACGCCGTTCGGCGGGTCGGCTCCGGGGTCACGCTCACCCCAGCACCCGGCCACCGACATCGCGCCGACCGCACCGAAGCCGGTCAGCACCGACCTGCGACTCAGCCGGACCGGTCGGCTCATCCCTTGATGCCGGAACGCGAGACGCCCTCGATGACGTAGCGCTGCGCGAAGACGTAGAGAACGAGGACCGGAACGCTGGCGACCACCGCGCCGGCCATCAGCAGGTCGTAACGGACGTTGTTCGCCGACTGCAGGGTGCTCAGGCCCGCCTGCAGCGTCTGCACCTCGGGGCTGAACAGCACGTAGACCGGCCACAGGAAGTCGTTCCAGTTGGTCAAGAACGCCAGGAGGGCGAGCGTCGCGAGCGCGGGTCTGGCCAGGGGCACGACGATCTTGGTGAACACCTGCCAGGTGTTCGCCCCGTCGAGCAGTGCCGACTCCTCGAGCTCCTTCGGAAGGCTGATGAAGAACTGCCGGAGGAAGAAGACGCCGAAGGCGTTCGCTGCCGTCGGCACGATCACCGCGGTCAGCGAGTCCAGCCAGAAGAGGCGCCCGACGATCTCGTAGTTCGGGATCACCAGGATGACCGGCGGAACGAACAGGGTCGCGACGATCAGGGCGAAGACCACCTTGCGGCCACGGAACTCCATGCGCGCCAAGGCATAGGCCGCGAGTGCCGAGGTCGAGGCGACGAGGGACGCGTTGGCGCTTGCCGCCAGCATGGAGTTGAGGAACCACTGGAAGACGGGGGTGTCCGCGGCAGTGAGGATCCGCTCGTAGGCCTGCAGCGTGGG
>JBPCND010000028.1:0-7745 GCA_051001655.1 Nocardioides sp.
CGAGGTGGACCGGCTCACCGACGCCGGTGCAGCGCGCCCGGTGCTGATCGCCCCGCGAGCGCTCGCGTCGCTGCTTCGCTGCCTGGCGCTCGGCGGCCGGCCGAACCAACCGATCGAGCTCGACGTCTGACCCGATCTGTGGCACCCCCGGACTGTCGCACGGCGGGCCAAGGCTTCCGGAGGTGCCACAGCGTCGAGCGAGGCAGTCGTTCAGTGCTTCGAGGACTCCTCAGCGGGCTCAGCGGGCTTCGAGGACTCCTCAGCGGGCTCAGCGGGCTCGGCGGGCTCAACGGGCTCAGCAGCGGCAGCGTCCACTTCGGGGTCGCCGAGGGACCCGTCGGGACGGAGGTTCACCAGGTCGACAGGGTTGCCGGACTGGTCGGTGACGGTGGCGGCCTCGACGACGAGCGCGAGCGCCTTGCCGCGCACGACCTCGGCCACCATCTCCGGCACGTGGTTGTGCTCGAGCATGTGCTGGATGAACTCCTGCGGGTTCTGTCCCGACTGTTGCGCGCGCCGCATCAGGTGCTCCTGGAGCTCACCCTCGTTGACCGAGATGTCTTCCTTCTTGGCGACCTGGTCCAGGACGAACTGCGCCGTCAACGCCTCACGCACGCGCTGATCGAGATCGGCCTCGAACTCGTCGCTGGTCTGTTCCTCGGTGTCGAGATACTGCTCCATCGTCATGCCGGCGTTCCCAAGCTGCTGCCGGATGCTTTCTCGGCGCGCCGTGAGCTCGGCGTCGAGCACGCCGTCGGGAAGGGGCACCTCGACCACGTCCAGCACCTTCCCGAGGACTGCGTCCCGGGCTTCGGCGGCCTGCTCGAGCCGCATGCCGCCCGCCAGGCGGGTTCGGATGTCCGCGACGAGCTCGTCCACGGTGTCGAACTCGGAGGCTGTCTGGGCGAAGTCGTCGTCGAGCTCGGGGAGCTCCTGCTCCTTCACGGCGGCGACCTTCACCTCGACCTCGACGTCCTCACCCTTGAGGTCGCCGCCGACGAGCTGCGAGGTGAACGTCTTCACCTCCCCGGCGGACATCCCGGCCAAAGCGTCGTCGAGACCGTCGATCATGCCACCGTTGCCGACCTGGTAGCTCATCCCGCTCACCTCGGCGCCCTCGACCACGTCCCCGTCCTGGGTGGCCCTGAGGTCCAGGGTCACGAAGTCGCCCTCGGCGGCGGCGCGCTCCACGTCGGAGAGGGTGCCGAAGCGCTCGCGGAGATGCTCGATCTGCGCGTCGACGTCCTCGTCGGAGACGACGGCGTCCTCGACGGTCACGTCGAGACCTGCGTAGTCGGGCAGGTCGAACTCGGGGCGGATATCGACCTCGGCTGTGAACTCCAGGGTGTCGTTGTCCTGCAACCTGGTGATGTCGATGTTCGGTTGGGCCAGCGGCTCCAGCTCGTTCTCGCGCAGAGCGTCGACGTACAGCCCGGGCAGGGCGGCGTTGATCGCCTCGTCGAGGACGGCTTCACGGCCGACCTGACGGTCGATGACCATCGGCGGCACCTTGCCCCGACGGAAGCCGGGGACGTTGATCTGCTGGGCGATCTTCTTGTACGCCGCGTCGAGGCTCGGCTTGAGCTCCTCGAAGGGCACCTCGACGGTGAGCTTCGCCCGCGTGGGGCTCAGTGTCTCGACGGCGCTCTTCACAGGGCTTTCTCCTCGGTCGCTCGTGGTTTGATGTCACGCCCGGCCTCGGCCGTCACGACGGCGAAGCGTAAGCATGGTCGGGGCGACAGGACTCGAACCTGCGGTCTCCTGCTCCCAAAGCAGGCGCGCTAGCCACTACGCTACGCCCCGGTGACTGGCCCCCCTCGCCGCACCCGAGGAGTCTAGTCGAGAAGGCGTCGACGACCGCAATCGTCCCTCACGGGCACTCACGGGCACTCACGGGCAACCATGGGCGTGGCGTGGATTGGGACCAGGGATCGCCTCTGTGGCACGATTGCCCCGCGTCGACCGGCCTGTCCAGCCGTCCGGTCGACGGCACGCGGATGTAGCTCAATGGTAGAGCCCTAGTCTTCCAAACTAGCTACGCGGGTTCGATTCCCGTCATCCGCTCCGGTGCCCAGCTCGGCTCGGGCAGAGGTACGTCGCTGTCGCACCCCATCAACGACAGGGCCTCACCTGCCGTCGGCTCAACGCCGGTGCAGCAGCATGAGGGCCCGGTCGTCGTTCATCGTCTCGACCCGGTCGATCAGCCGGTGGGCGCCCTGCTCGAAACCCCCGCGAAGCAGCCGCTCACCCTGGCCGACCAGCTTGTCGATGCCCAGGGAGATATCCCGCTCCGGGGTCTCGACGAGACCATCGGTGAACATCAGCAGCGCATCCCCACGCTCGAGGGTGTCCGACACGGCAGCGAACTCGGCATCGCCGATCAACCCGAGCACCGGCCCCTCCGCTTCGTGCACGGCCCAGCGACCGGAGCCTGAGCGGAGCTGGACTGCCGGGGGGTGACCTGCGGAGCGCAGCTCGAAGTGACCGGTCGTCAGGTCGATGGAGAGGTGCACGGCGGTGGCGAAGCCCTCCTCCCAGTCCTGCCGCAGGAGGTACTCGTTGGCTGCCGGGAGGAAACCTGCCGGCGGCAACGCCCCGAGCAGGCCGCCGAAGGCACCGGAGAGCAGGAGCGCCCGGGTGCCGGCCTGCTCGCCCTTGCCGGAGACGTCCACCACCACGATCTGCAGCAGGCGGCCGTCCCGTGCCTTGGAGGAGACCAGGAAGTCGCCGGCGAACGACGAACCGCCGGCCGATCGCATCACGAACTCGACGTACCAGTCGGGCGGGAGCCTGGGGGTCTGCCCCTGGTTGGAGATCCGGTCGCGCAGGTCGACGAGCATCGACTCGCCGCGAGCGCCGGCCACGCCTAGCCGGGACCGACGCAGCGACGCCGCCAGGATGATCAGTCCCACGATGAACGTCGCGACGACGGCGCCGATCCGCCGTTGGTCCAGCTCCGACGACGAGCTGGTGGCGACGACGAGCACGGACACACCCAGCACGAAGATGACGAACCAGGGCAGCGACCGCGGGCCGAGCAGGATGCTCCCCAGCACCAGCGGGATGGTCAGGGCGCCGACGGTGACACCCGGGACGACCTTGAACAGCAGCAGACCCAGGACGACCGCCAGCAGAGACAGCAGCAGCACCAGCGTGATTTCGGCCTCGCGGTAGCGCCGAACGGTCCTGTTCCAGCGTCGCGCCAGCACCTGACGGGCCGGGGCCGACGTCGGGCGATCAGGGCGCTCTGCGTCCACCACGGGAGCACCCTAGTCGGCCATCACCCCAGCGGTACGGGTTTCGCTGCAGCCCGGGACCTGAAGCGGGGCTGGCAGCGAGGGCACCAGAAGAGGTTCCGTCCGAGCAGCACGTCGGTGCGAACCCGGCTACCGCAGACGTGGCAGTCCTGACCCGTGCGGCGATAGACGTAGACCTCCCCACCATGGTCGTCGCGGCGTGGCGGCCGGCCCATCTCGTCGGGCTCGTGCTCGCGGCGGACCGTGTCGATCCGTCCGGTGCGTACCCCCTCGGTCATCAGGTCGACCAGGTCGCGCCAGAGCGCCTCGAACGTGCCTCGTCGCACGGTGTTACCCGGCCTGAGCGGGTGCAGCCGGTGCCGGAACAGGACCTCCGCGCGGTAGACGTTGCCGACCCCGGCCAGCACGGTCTGGTCCATCAGCAAGGCTCCGATGGGGGCCTTGCTGCGGCGGACACGTTCCCACGCATGGGTCCAGTCGGCGTCCGGTCGCAACGGGTCGGGCCCGAGCCGGTCGAGCACGGCTCGGCGCTGCGCGTCGGTGAAGAGGTCGCAGGCGGTCGCGCCGCGCAGGTCGGCGTACGACGGTCGCTCCCCACCGGACTCGAACCGCATCCGGACCTGGCCGACCGGTGCCGGAGCGGGTCCGTCGGTGATCTCGAAGGAGCCATAGAGCCCCAGGTGGACATGGACGGACCGATCGCCCTCGAACGCGACGAAGAGGTGCTTGCCCCACGACTCGGCGCCGATGAGCAGCGTCCGATGCAGGACGGCTGCCGAGTCGGTGAACCGGCCCTGGGGTGAGGTCACCGCGACGCTCAGACCCCCGAACCGCTCGGTCAGGGCGTCGGCCAGACGACGAAGCGTGTGTCCCTCGGGCACGTCAGTGGCTCACGTGGAGGTTGGGCCACGGCCCAGGGCCGAGCCGGGGAGCGGGGGCAGGTTGCGGGTCCTCTCGTAGTCGGCGAGCAGGCCGATCCGACGCGAGTGCCGCTCCTCCTGGGAGTACGGGGTCGCGAGGAACAGCTCAACGAACCGAGTCAGGTCGTCCACCGTGTGCATCCGACCGCCGACCGAGACGACGTTGGCGTAATTGTGCTCCCGTGCGAGGAGGGCGGTCTCCTCGCTCCACGCCAGTGCGGCCCGGACACCCGTGACCTTGTTGGCCGCGATCTGCTCACCGTTTCCGGATCCGCCGACGACCACACCCAGCGAGGTCAGTCCGTCGGCGTCGTCGGCCACCACCGCCTCGGCCGCCCGCAGGCAGAACACCGGGTAGTCGTCCTCGGCGTCGTAGACGAACGGGCCGTGGTCGACAACCTCGTAGCCCAGGTCGGCAAGCCGGTTGAGCAGGTGTTCCTTGAGCTCGAGGCCGGCGTGGTCGGAGCCGAGGTGGACGCGCATGTCGCCGAGTCTGGCACTCCACGCTCGACAACGGTCCCGGAATCGGCAGTCTGTGACCACTCTGCGCGGCTGGGACACCACCCGCGCACTCACGGGTGGCGACGGAGGAAGTCGGCCGTCTCGGCGAGTGCGGGCTCGGCCGCGTCGAACAGCTCCGGGTGCCGCCAGAAGCCGTGGATCATCCCGGGGTACGCCGTCGACTCCACCGTGCCGCCGCAGTCCGCGATGCGCCGGGCCAGGGTCAGGTCCTCGCCGAGGAGCACGTCGTGCTCGGCGGACTGGATCAAGGTCGGCGGCAGCCCACCGAGGGACGTGGACAGCAACGGGGCCAGGTCGGAGTCGCGGAGATCGGCCGCGCGGCCGGCGTACTGCTCCCAGTACCACCGGCACTCCGCCGAGCTCAGGGCGAAGTTGTCCTGCGTCCGGTAGGTCTCGGACCCCTGGTCCGGGTCGAGGAACGGATAGACCAGCACGATCGCCGAGAGGACGCCCGGGTTGCGCAGCGCCACGACCAGGGCAAGGTTGCCGCCCGCGCTGTCACCGAGCGCCATAAGGCGACTGGTCCGCAGGCCCTGGTCCTCGCCGGACGAGCGCAGCCAGGCGACCGCACGGTCGACGTCGTGTGGCGCGGCCGGGAACCGATGCTCGGGGGGACGTCGGTAGCCCACGGTCAGCACGGCGCACCCCGTCCGGTTGACGACCCTGCGCGACTGGGCGTCATGGGTGTCGATGTCGCCGAAGGCGAAGCCGCCCCCGTGCAGGAAGACGACGACCCCTTCGGCCCCGTCCGGGATGTAGAGCCGGCACGGCACGCCGTCCGCGTCGACGTCCCGGACCCGGTGCACGGGTTCCCGAGGCTCGGCTGCGGCAGCGGCCAGTGCCTCACGGCGCATCTGCTCGATCCCGGTGGCGTCGAAGCCTGCGTCGGTGATGCTCGGCCCCTGCGACCAGAGCGCCATGGCCGCCTCGGCCTGCGGATGCAGCACGTCAGCTCGAGCTCACCCGGCGAGGCGGGCGAGCTCCTCCTCGACAACCGACGGGTCGAGCTTGGTGAACACCGGGACCGGCTTCTCGATCGCGGTGCCGACCGTGACCGGGGCGCGCTGCCACGCCGGGGCCGTGGAGTAGTCGCCGGTCAGGATCGGGTACGACGGACCGCCGTCGAGGTCGTCGACCTCCTTGATCGCCGGCATCGGGGCAACCGACCCGGGGCCACCGAGCACCCGGTCGACCGCGTTGGCCGCGTGCGGCAGGAACGGCGACAGGAGCACGTTGCAGTCCGTCACCGCCTGCGCCGTGACGTGCAGGATCGTGGCGAGCCGCGCGCGCTCGTCGTCGGACTTCAGCTTCCAGGGAGCCATGTCGGAGACGTACTTGTTGACCTCGGAGACGGTGCGCATGGCCTCCGAAAGCGCCTGCCTCTGCCGGTGCCGCTCGATCAGCTCGCCGACCGAGACGAAGGCCGCCTCGACCGACTCCAGCAGCAGCCGGTCCTCGGCCGTCAGCTCACCGGCCACCGGGATCTCGCCGAAGCTCTTGGCGATCATGGTGGCGGTCCGGTTGACCAGGTTGCCCCAGCCGGCGACGAGCTCGTCGTTGGTGCGACGGACGAACTCCGACCAGGTGAAGTCGCTGTCCTGGTTCTCCGGACCTGCCGCGGAGATGAAGTAACGCAGGGCGTCGGGCTGGTAGCGCGCGAGCACGTCCCGGACGAAGATCACCACGGCCCTCGACGAGGAGAACCTGCGTCCCTCCATCGTGAGGAACTCGCTGGACACCACCTCCGTGGGCAGGTTCAGCGCCCCGTAGGACCCCGGCTCACCGCCACGACTGCCCCGACCGTCGTACGCCAGCAGCTCGGCCGGCCAGATCTGGGAATGGAACGTGATGTTGTCCTTGCCCATGAAGTAGTAGCTCAGGGCTTCCGGGTCGTTCCACCACTCCCTCCACTTCTCGGGCTCGCCACTGCGACGGGCCCACTCGACAGAGGCGGACAGATAGCCGATGACGGCGTCGAACCAGACGTAGAGCCGCTTGGTGGGTTGCTCGCGCCAGCCGTCCAGCGGGACCGGGATACCCCAGTCGATGTCGCGGGTCATCGCCCGGGGTCGGATGTCCTCGAGGATGTTCTGGCTGAACTTGATGACGTTCGGCCGCCAGGTGCCGGACGCCTCGCGTTCGTCGAGCCAGTCCTTCAACGCCTCCGCGAGCGCCGGGAGGTCCAGGAAGAAGTGCTGGGTCTCGACGAACTCCGGAACCTCGCCGTTGATCCGGCTGCGCGGTTCGATCAGGTCGGTCGGGTCGAGCTGGTTGCCGCAGGTGTCGCACTGGTCGCCGCGTGCACCCTCGGCGCCGCAGATCGGGCAGGAGCCCTCGATGTACCGGTCGGGCAACGTTCGCCCCGTCGACGGCGAGATCGCACCGTGCGTGGTCTGCTCGACCATGTAGCCGTTGCGGTGCACAGTCGTGAACATCTCCTGCACCACGGCGTAGTGGTTGCGCGTCGTGGTGCGGGTGAACAGGTCGTAGGACAGGCCGAGGTCGCGCAGGTCCTCACAGATCTGCCGGTTGTTCCGGTCCGCGAGCTCACGAGGGCTCACCCCTTCGGCGTCCGCGGCGACGAGGATCGGCGTGCCGTGCTCGTCGGTGCCCGAGACCATGAGTACGTCGTGCCCGGCCATCCGCATGTAGCGACTGAACACGTCGGAAGGTACGCCGAAACCGGCCACGTGGCCGATGTGGCGCGGGCCGTTGGCATACGGCCACGCGACAGCGGACAGGACTTTGCTCATGGGGGCGATCTTAGGGAAGCCGGCAACCCCGATGCAGAACCCGACCTGCGTCAACCGCTCAGCAGCCCCGGTCAGGAGAAGTCCGGGTCCTTCTCACGACTGCGCTTAAGCTCGTAGAAACCCGGTGTCGCCGCGACGAGGAGCACGCCGTCCCAGAGCCGGCCGGCGTCCTCGCCCTTGGGAGCGGGCGTGACGACGGGACCGAAGAACGCCACGCCCTCGACCGAGATGACCGGTGTGCCGACCTCATAGCCGACCTGGTCCATGCCTGCGTGGTGGGACTTCTTCAGGTC
>JBPCND010000029.1:0-5947 GCA_051001655.1 Nocardioides sp.
TTCTCCCGGCCCGTCGTGCCATGTTCGTGGAGGTATCTGGTGTTCCTCGGCATGCGTTCCGTCGGCGCCACCATGCTCGCGTGCAGCTCCCGGCGACGCCGGATCGCAAGACCGGCTGCACCCACGAGAAGCAGCAGGTATCCCAGGAGGACCGCCACCAACGCAACCCGCTGGTTGTCGACAGCTTGCTGTCGCCGGGAGACGATCAGGGCGGTACTGGCGTCGTCCGCGACCTGGTAGATGTTGAAAAGGTCCCTGCCCTTACGCAAGAACTCAGTGAGCCCCTGTCCGGGGCTCGGATCGCGGACGGCAGCCTTCTGGGCCCACTCCACCCACTTGGCCCGAGGCACCAGGACCGACAAAATCGCCGTGGCGAGCCCGTCGGCCCCCTCGTCGTTGAGGATCTCCAGAAGCGCCGCCTCCGCGCCTTCCGACCTGACGCGGCCAGACGCGTAGGGCTCGAGGAACTCCTCGTCGCCCGAAGCCAGATAGCCACGCAGCCCGGTCTCCTGCTCGAGCATGCCGACCTGCAGCATGCGCGCCTGAAAGCCCATCTTCACGTAGTCTTCGACCCGCGGCTGAGCAACGAGCAGCAGGTAGCCTGAGCTCAGCAGGCTCAACACGAGCGTCGCGGTCAGCGTGACCAGGGTGAACCGGTAGGAACGCAGCAGCTCCTTCACCAGACTCCGAGTCGCTCGCTCTGCCATGGTCACCACGCGGCGGTGCGTCCGAGGGCCGGGACAAACCCGGAACCTCTCGATCGTCCCAGACGAACGCGGTCCGCGGCGCGGAACTCGACACATCCGGTTCGGAGCGCCGCCGTACGCTCGGTCCGTGGTCCGCGCGCTGCTCACCCCCCGGATGGTGGCGTTGCACGCACTCGGGGGGTTGGCCGCCACGGCGGCGGTGCTGCTCGGGATCTGGCAGTACGACGCGTGGCAGGCCGGCCGCGAGCTGGAAGCCCGTGATCTCGCCGGTACGACGCCGGCGCCTCTCGACTCGGTGCTGGCTCCGGACGCGGCGTTCCCCAACGACCAGGTCGGCCGACCCGTGACCTTCTCGGGGATCTGGCTGCCCGCTGGCACCCTCGAGGTGGCGGGCCGCCTCCTCGATGGCCGGGTCGGCCGGTGGGCCGTCACACCGGTCGCGGTCTGCGCAGGTTCTACGCCGTGCGACGACGCCCCCGCCATGCTGGTGGTGCGCGGCTGGGTGACAGCCGGCACGCCGCTCCCCCCGGCACCCGTCGGCGACGTCGAACTGACCGGGTGGCTCCAGCCCGGGGATGGCACCGGCGTCGCGGACCCGGATCCGGACGACGCCGTACTCCCCGAGCTCCGGATCGCCAGCGCCATCCAGCACGTCGACCAGGACCTGTACGGCGGCTACGTGATCGGCCGGGACCTGGCCGGAGCGGCCGCTGACGGACTCGAGCCGTTGACTCCCTCCTCGCTGCCGGAGCCGGGGTCCTCAACCGCGCTGCGCAACTTGCTGTATGCGCTGGAGTGGTGGGTCTTCGCCGGTTTCGGCGGCTTCTTGTGGCAGCGGTGGGTCCGTGACGAGCTGGCCCGGGAAGGAGCCGTTGCGCGGGCCGCCGCAGCCGACGGGTCAGTCGAAGCCGCTGGGATACGGTCGTCGACGTGACCGCCGCCCTGCTCCGCTACCGCGTGATGGCCACGATCGTCGGGATCCTGCTGGTGGTGCTGATCCTGGTCGGGGTGCCGCTCGCGAACTTCGACGGCGGCCCGATGTGGCACATCTTCCCGAGCACGCCGGAGATCTGGCCGGAGGGCAGCACGCCGCACCGGGTCGGGGAGGCCATCACCACGTATCTCGGCGTGGCCCACGGCTGGCTCTACATGATCTTCCTGGTCTCGGCGTTCCTGCTCTCCCGCAAGGCTCGTTGGGACCTGCCGTTCACGCTGGTCACCCTGGTCTGCGGCACCGTGCCGCTGTTGTCGTTCTGGGCCGAGCGTCGGGCCACCGCTCGAGTGCGCGCCGAACACCTGGCGCCGTCCGCGACGGTCTGAGGCGTCGATGACCGGCACCTCGGCACGCACGGCCTTCGTGCTTGGCGGCGGGGGTCTGCTCGGCGCGGTCGAGGTCGGCATGCTGCGGGCACTCTTCGAGGCCGGCGTCCGGCCGGACCTCGTCCTCGGCACGTCGGTGGGCGCGCTGAACGGCGCACTGGTCGCCGCCGATCCGGGGCCAGGCGTGATCGATCGGCTGGTCGGGCTCTGGGAGAGCGCGGCAGGCAACCGGGAAGTGTACGGCGACGGGCCGGTCCGCCAGGTCAGGCGGGCCGTGCGCACCGGCACCCACCTGCACTCGAGCCGACCGCTGCGCGAGCGCCTGGGAATCGAGCTCGGCGACCGGACCTTTGCCGACCTCGAGGTCGAGTTCCAGTGCTGTGCGGCGAGCATCGAGCGGGCCGCCGAGCACTGGTTCACACAGGGTCGGGTGGTCGACGCGGTCGTCGCCAGCGCCGCCGTACCCGGGCTGCTCCGCCCGGCGGTCGTCGGCGGGGAGCACTATCTCGACGGCGGGATCGTCAACTCGATCCCGGTGGGCCGGGCCGTCGAGCAGGGCGCCGGCCGGGTCTTCGTGCTGCAGGTGGGCCGGGTGGACCGCCCGCTGCGGCCGCCCCGCAAGCCGTGGGAGGTCGCCCGGGTCTCCTTCGAGATCGCGCGGCGACACCGTTTCCACCGCGAGATGGCAGCGCTGCCCGAGCACGTCGAGGCTCATGTGCTGCCGACCGGCGGCTCCACCGCGCGCGACGACAGCCTGCTGTCCTACCGCGACTTCCGCGCCGTCGTGCGCAGGATCGACGCGGCGTACCACGCCTCGGTCACCTTCCTCGAGACGGCGTTGTGAGCGGCGTCCTTCGCCGGTGGGTGCTGGCACCGGCCGTCGTCGGGCTGACCGTCATCGCGCTGACCACCATCCCGGTGTGGCTGCTCGGCGCCGCGCTGCTGTCCCCCCTGGTCCCGGGCCGCCTGCGACCGTTGCGCATCCTGTCCCTGGTGATGGTGCACCTCGTCCTCGAGAGCATCATGCTCGTGGAGCTGTTCGGGCTCTGGATCGCGTCCGGGTTCGGCGCCTTCATCCGGAGACCGTTCTTCGAGCGGATCCACTACGACATCGTGCAGGCCTATCTGGTGCTGTTCTTCCGGGAGGCCCGACGGGTCCTGCGGTTGAAGATCGTGACCGAGGGGCCGGCGCCTGACGCCCACCCCGGAAAGCCGTTGCTGGTCTGCTGTCGCCATGCCGGGCCCGGGGACTCGTTCACGCTCATGTATGCGCTCATGCACTGGTACGGCCGGGAGCCCCGCGTGGTCCTCAAGGACACCCTCGCCTGGGACCCGGCGATCGGAGTGATCCTCAACCGGCTGCCGAGCCGGTTCATCTCGCCCGGCACACCCGACCTCGAGGAACAGGTCGGAGCGTTGGCCCGCGACCTCGACCACAACGATGCCTTCGTGATCTTCCCCGAGGGCGGCAACTTCACGCCGGCTCGCCGGCAGCGCGCGATAGACCGGCTCCGCAAGCTCGGGATGGAGGGGATGGCTGCCCGGGCCGAGCGGATGGAGAACGTCCTGGCCCCCCGGCCGGGTGGCTTGATCGCCGCGCTCGACGCGGCGCCTGAGGCTGACGTGGTGCTGGTCGCCCACACCGGCCTCGACCACCTGCTGACGGTGGCCGACCTTTGGCGAGAGCTGCCCATGGACAAGCAGATCATCATGCGCTGGTGGCGAGTGCCCCGTGACGAGATCCCGGCCGGACGGGAGGACCGCATCGACTGGCTGTTCTCCTGGTGGGAGCGGATCGACGAGTGGATCGACGAGCACCGCCCGGTGGATCTCCCGCCCCGGACGCACTCGAGCCGCTGACCCTCACGGTCAGCGGCTCTGGAGTGACGCTGCCGGTGTTCGGTCCTCGGACCGCCGGACAGAGCGCTACTTGTCGGAGACGTCCACAGTGGTCGCCGGGTCGTCGGGGGTGGTTGCCGGGTGCGGCTCGGCGGCGGCATCCGCCGCGGCGACATCGGGCGATGCACCGCCGTAGTCGGTGCCCAGGTCGTCGACGTCGCCGGCCGAAGAAGCGTCGGCGACCGGCGCCACCGGTGCCCGATGAGTGGCTGCCCCGGCGGCTGGCGACCCGGCTGGCGACGGGGTCGGGGTCGGAGTCGACTCCCAGGTCGTCGTTGCGGGACGGTCCGAGAGCTTCTTGGCGACGGCGGCCGCGATGCCACCGAGCCCCAGGACGACGAGGAAGTTGCGGAACCGATGCGTCTTCTTCGGCGCCTCCACCTCACCCTTGAGAGCGGCGACGGCAGCCCTGCCGCGCTTCTTGGTCTCGCCACGGACCTCTTCGGTGGCCTCGCTCGCGGCGACGGCCGCGGCCGTCAGCACCGGCAGGACATCGGAGGTGAATCTGTCCCGCGCGCCTTCGTACGCCGGGGTCGCCCTGTCGCGAGCATCCGCCAGGACCGGCGCAGCCCTGTCGCGGGCGCCCTCCACGGTCGGTGCGAGCCGGTCGGTGAGGTCGCTCGCCAACACGTTGGCACGCTTCCTCATGGCGGAGCCCTTCTTGGTCTTCGGCATCTCGACGATGCCCCCTCTCGTTCTCATGCGCTCGCTGTGCCCGGTCTGGTGCAGATCATGCCCGGTGCCGGGACGGAGATAAACCTGGGGTCCGACCCTGGGAGGTCGACAGCCTTGTCCTTCGTGGGAAGATCGAGGCGTCCAGGACCGAATCAGAAAGGCGCCTCGTGGCCGAGACGTACGCAACGCTCAAGACCAACCACGGTGACATCGTCGTGCACCTCTTCCCCGACCATGCCCCGAAGAACGTGGCCAACTTCGTCGGCCTGGCGGAGGGCACCGTCGAGTACGTCGACCCGAAGACACGTCAGAAGACCACCGGGAGGTTCTACGACGGTCTCGGTTTTCATCGGATCATCAAGAACTTCATGATCCAGGGCGGCTGTCCGCAGGGGACCGGCACGGGCGGCCCCGGCTACACGTTCAAGGACGAGTTCCACCCCGAGCTGCAGTTCGACCGGCCTTATCTCCTCGCGATGGCCAACGCGGGCCCGGGCACCAACGGCTCGCAGTTCTTCATCACCCTGGCCCCGACCGACTGGCTCAACAACAAGCACACCATCTTCGGCGAGGTCGAGGATGACAAGAGCCGCAAGGTCGTCGACGTCATCGGCACCACGAAGACCGCGTCTGGAGACCGCCCGGTCGAGCCGGTGTTGCTGGAGTCCTTGCAGGTGGAGGAGCGCTGAGCACGCCCGACTCCCCCCGAGCCGGGGCTCCCCTCGACGGGGCGCCGGTCTGCTACCGGCATCGGGACCGTGAGTCCCACATCCGCTGCCAGCGATGCGAGCGGCCGATCTGCCCGGACTGCATGCGCGACGCCGCGGTTGGGTTTCACTGTCCTGCCTGCGTGAGCGAAGGGGCAAAGGCGACCCGCTCCGGGCGTACGGCGTACGGCGGCACCCGCTCGAGCAACCCGGCGCTGACCTCACAGGTGCTGATCGCGCTCAATGCTGCGGTGTGGTTGCTGATCACAGCGACGGGCGGCTCCACGAGCCCTTGGCTCTACCGGCTGGCCCTGATCCCGATGGGACGATGCCAGGTCGATGACGGGAGTGGCAGGATCTTCCCGGTCGGCAGCGAATCCGCGTGCGCGCCCCTCGGCTCGGACGTGACGTGGCTTTCCGGAGTGGGTGACGGGGCCTACTGGCAACTGCTCACCTCGGCGTTCACTCACCTCGACCTGTGGCACATCGGTTTCAACATGGTCGCTCTGTGGGTGCTGGGGCCTCAGCTCGAGATGGTTCTGGGCCGGCTCCGGTTCCTCGCGGTCTACCTGTTGTCCGCGCTGAGCGGAAGTGCGATGGTCTACTGGCTGAGCGCTCCCTTCACCCCGACCATCGGGG
>JBPCND010000030.1:0-8695 GCA_051001655.1 Nocardioides sp.
ACGACCTTGTCGACGGCGTTGTGACGGCCGATGTCCTCACGCACCACCAACGGGTCCCCGTCGACGGTGAACAGGCCGGCGGCGTGCAGCCCGCCGGTCCGGTCGAAGACCCGTTGCTCGGCCCGCAGCCTGGCCGGCAGGCCGTGCAGGACAGACGGGGAAACCGGTGGATGAGCTGCCTTGGCGCCGTACACCTCGGCCAGGGCCAGCACATCGTCGATGCTCTGGGTGCCGCACACGCCGCAGGCCGACGAGGACGCGGAGGGACCGTCGTACCGCACCGCAGGGACCCTCGGGGGCGCTGAACGTAGCGAGACCGTCACCACGTTGTGCTCCTGGTCGGGGGGCAACGACTCCTCGGTGCAGTAGGCAACCGTGTGCAGCGCCTCGGGACCGGTGAGTGTGCGCTCGGCGTAGAGGAAGCCGGCCGCGAGCTCGAAGTCTTGGCCCGGGGTGCGCATGGTGACGGCCACCTGGTACGGCGGCGTGCCTGGCCATCCGCAGCGGACCTCGAGCGGCTCCTCGGTGGCCAGCCGGTCCTCGTGTCGGACAATCGTGCCGTCGACGTACTCGTGCACGCGCGTCCGCGTGGACGGGCCAGGTCGGCGGGGAAGACTCACGCCGACCAGCCTATATTGAGCGTGAGGCAACCGGCTTTCGACAGAGGCGACCTGGGAGCCGGTCGAGGTCAGGAGGCCAGGTGCGCAGGCATGGCGACGAGGCGTCCCGCCACGATGGCTGGATGTCCGAGGCTGCCTCGGCGGCCGCTACCGCGGGATTCCTCGCGTTGGTCTTCGTCGCCTTCACGCTGCTGGCGCTGGAGCCCCTGGTCGGCCTGGACGCCTACTTCAACCTCGAGCCGCCTCGGGAGTCGTGGGTGCCAGCCCTTCAGGTGCTGGACCGGATCGGGCAGCGTGCCGTCTGCCTCCCGGTGCTCGCGGTCGTGGTGTGGGCCTGTTACGAACGAGGCCAGTCCTGGCGTCCGGTGGTGCTGGCCGTCGGCTCGGTCTTCTCACTCAACCTCGTGGTGCTGTTGCTCAAGATCGGTCTTGGCCGCGGACAACCCGCGCCTGCCGACCCGTCCTTCTTCGCCGGAGGAATGGCCTACCCGTCAGGACACACGGCCAACATCGTGCTGGTCTACGGTCTGGCCGTGTACCTCCTCGGGCGTTACTTCGGGATCCGCCGCGCGACCCGGTTGTGGCTGTGGGCGGTCGTCGGGTGCCTGTCCCTGCTGATGGTCGTGGTGTCGGTGACCCTCAACTGGCACTGGTTCGCCGATCTCATCGCCGGACTGCTGGTGGGAGCGGTCGTCTTGGAGCTGACGGTGTCCGTGAACGCCGCGGTGCCCCGGCACGTCTTCGAGGACGGCTTGGTCTCCGGGTTCGCCCAGGTGAGGGACGCCGTCGTACGGCGGTGGAACGGCCTGCACCGGCCACGGAGCGGCAATGTCGTCTGAGCCGGAACCTCGCTCGCTGGTGCACCGTCGCCGCCGCCCGGACACCGCGCGAACGCTCGCGGCCGTCGTCCTGGCCACGGTGCTCTGGACATCGGGATGTGGGGAAGCCCCCAGGGAAGCCCCCGTCGACACAGACACCGACACCGACACCGGGTCGTCGGCCGGAGCTGCTGCCTGGGCCTCCTGCACGCAACGAGACCTCGACTCCGCGGAGCGGTCGAGCGGCGAGCTGGCGACTTCGGACGGAGGCGACGTCCAGGTGACGTTCGTGCCTGACGGCCCAGGCCCCTGTGCCGGCGCCTTGGTCGTGCGTGGGCCCGACGGTCTCTCCGGTCTCGACGTCACCCGGATGGACCTGGACGTGCGGACCGCCCAGGTGGTCTCTCCGGCGGGTGACGACACGGGTCAGCTGCTGCGCGTCGACTCCACCGGCCATCCGCGCGGTGGTTTCCGACCGCACCTGTTCGCCGTGACCGAGACGGGCCTGGTCGAGGTCGAGCTCGACGGTCGGCCGCTGCTGCCGTTCGTCGCCACCGATGGCGGGGCTCTGCCGATGACAGCCACCTGCCCGGCAGACGGGGGAGTGGGCATCGTGCGCGCCGCGACGAGCAAGCCGCCGGGCATCTTGATCGCGTGGGACGTGCGCCTGACGACGTACGACGTCACCGACGGCGGACCTGTCCGAACCTCATCCAGGCAGCTCGAGGACCATGCCGCGGACCCGCTGCTGCGCCGGGACCGACCCGAGCTGTTCGACACCGGATCGCTGTTCGCGGGATGCTCGCAGCCCTGGACGTCCTAACGCCCGATGTCCTCGGGACGGTGGGGACGCCGCATGGAGCGGACCTCCGCGTGCAGCGCCCACTCGTCCTTCCCGAGGCGTGCCAGGGGGTCGAGCAGTAGGTAGTCGGGATGACCGTCGACCAGGACGTCCTCGCGGATGCTGAGGAGCTGCACGGAGCCGAGGATCAGGGTGGAGTCACCGAGCTCCACCGTGCTGTGCAAGATGCACTCGATGGCCACGGGGGACGCCGCGACGCGCGGCGGTCCGACCCGACTGCTGGGCTCCATCGCGATGCTCAGCTGAGCGGCCTCACTCTGGTCCGGCGGGAAGCGCGCCGACGAGTCGTTGACCTCCGCGATCATCGAGGCAGCGGCAAGGCTCACGACGAACTCGCCTGTCTCCCCGACGTTGCGCAGGGTGTCCTTGGCGCCCACCGACGTGATCGACACGATCGGCGGCTGCGCACAGGCGACGGTGTAGAACGAGTGCGGCGCCAGGTTCACCAACCCCTCCGCCGAGATCGTGCTGACCCAGGCGATCGGCCGAGGGACCACCACCGCGGTCAGGAGACGATAGGTGTCGACATCGGGATCGTCGCTGGCGAGCTCGGTGCGCATCCATCGATCCTAGGTCGGTCCTGTGGCAGAGTTCCGCCATGGCAGCGGGCGGCACGGCCGCGGGCACTGGGGGAGGGAGCGGGTGACCGACTTCGGCGGGTTCGAGGGATGCACCGAGCGGATGCGGCTGCGTCCCTACCGGCTCGCCGACTACGACGCCTTCGCCGACCTGCACGGCCGCGACGTCGTGGCGCGGTATCTGCCCTGGGAGACCCGTGATGCCGAGGCCTCACGCGCCGCACTGGACCGCCACCAGTCGATGACCGTGGAGAAGGACGGCGACGGGATCACCCTCGCCGGGTTCGAGGTGGACACGGGCCGGCTCGTCGGCGAGTTCGTGCTGTTCCTGCGCAGCGTCGAACATCGTGGCGGCGAGCTGGGCTACGTGGTGCACCCCGACTTCCAGGGAAGGGGACTGGCCACCGAAGGGGCCAGGGTGATGCTCGAGATCGGCTTCGACGTCATGGGTCTGCACCGCGTCGTGGCCCGGATGGATGCGCGCAACAGCGGATCGGCGGCGGTGCTTGTTCGACTCGGGATGCGCCGGGAGGCGCTGTTGGTGAAGAACGAGTGGTTCAAGGGGGAGTGGGGCGACGAGGCCGACTACGCCCTGCTGGACGAGGAGTGGGTCGGCCACGGCACGAGGTCCCTCATCTCCTCGAACGTCGTGGCTCCAGCGGCTGCCAGGTCGGCTCCGGACGTGAGCCCACCGGCGTAGCCGTAGGCCGGCATCCCCGCGGCGACGGCTGCCCGGACGCCGTACACGCTGTCCTCGACGACCGCGCACCTCGACGGCCGGACCGCCATCCCGGACGCGGCATGCAGGAACAGGTCGGGAGCGGGTTTGCCCTGCGGCACTTCGACGGCACTGAAGACCCGTCCCTCGAACCGGTCCCACAGACCCGTGATCCTTAGCGTCCGCCGGATCCGGTCGGGCGTGCCGCTCGAAGCCACGCACGTGGCGACTCCCTCGCGGTCCAGATGGTCAAGGACAGTTTCGACTCCGGCGACGGCACGCAGATGCTGGTCGAACGCGGCATGCACGTCGCGCGTGCTCAGCTCGTCGTACGTCGACGCTGCCTCCGCCCCCAGCCGGTCGGCGATCTCGAGGAGCTGAGCGGCCGAGGACCGGCCCATCCAGCGGCTCACCACCTCCTCGGCCGTCATCGGCCAGCCCAGCACGGTCAGCACCCGGGCCTCGACCCCGACGGTGAGCCGCTCGCTGTCGACGAGGACTCCGTCGCAGTCGAACAGCACCAGGTCGGGCATCACGTGTTGGCCCCCCGGGCGGTCACCGGCCACTGGCCCACGATCCGTCCGTCCTGCTCGACGTGGAGGACGTCGAAAGGTTGACCGCGTTGCAGACATGGTTGGGTACGACGTCGAGCCGGTCGCCGAGTGCCGGCGGGGGAGAGTCGTCCCAGGTCACCACGACATGGTGCTCGGAGAGCAGCGTGAGGCGGGCTTCGGGGTGGTGCAACAGGCGGCCGGCACCGGTGGACCAGACCGGCCTGTCGGATCCGAGCGCCTTGCTTCCGGAGTCGAGCACCACCCGTCCACCGGCTCTGCTGACGACGGTGGCTCGGCAGGTCAGCGCGATGTCATCGCGACAGATGGTGCCGAGCTCCCACTGCTGGGCGTCCCCGAACACGTAGACGCCGGGCCTCATCTCGGTCATGGCGCCGTCCCGGAGGTGCTCGGCGGTCGGGGTCGAGCCGCCGCTCACCACACGGGGCTCGATCCCGACGTCGACGAGGGTGGCGGCGGCAACAGCCAGAGCCTCCGCCTCAGCGCACGCGACTTCCTGCTGGGAGCCGGGTTCGTAGCCGTGGCCGGGGAAGGTGAAAACCCCGGCGACCTGGAGCCCGGCCTTGCGGGCCGCGCTCGCCACGTCGCCGGCCGTTCCCGGTCGGACTCCGCTGCGGTGGTGCCCGCAGTCGACCTCGACCATCACCTGAAGGCCGGGGCGGGGGCCGACGCGCGCCGCAACGGCCCGGGCCCCGTCCACCGAGTCGACGCCCAGCGTGAGCGTGGTCCGCTCCAACAGCGCCCGGAGGCGGTCCCCCTGCGACGGGGTCACCCAGACCGGGTAGGCGAGGAACAGGTCCGTGCAACCGGCTGCGGCGAACACCTCCGCCTCCGAGACCGTCGCCACCGCGAGGCCGACGGCGCCGCGGTCGAGCTGGCGGCGGGCGAGGGCCGGTGACTTGTGCGTCTTGGCATGCGGCCTGAGTGCGACGCCGTGGTGCTGCGCCAGTGCGGCCATCGCCGCGAGGTTGGCATCGAGTCGCTCGAGGTCCACGACGAGGTAAGGCGTCGGCGGCTCGTCCGAACAGGGGTGTGTGCCGGGCACGGTAATCGCTGGACAACCTAGGGCCTCACCGGTCGGGACCGGGGGAGGACAGGGCGGGTGCCGAGAGCGTCCTGGAGCGACCCGGCCACGCTGGCCAGCACGCCCGCCGCCTGCTCGCGTCCTCCGTCGAGGTCGTCCGCCAGCACGGGAGAGGCGTAGGGCTCCCCGCGCCGGGAGGCATCCTTGAAGTAGGTGCGCCGCACCAGCCGTTGCACCCGCGGGGTGATCATCGAGGTGCCGCGCCGCCCGACCGGTGCGGCGACGTCCAGGGCGGGCACTGCCAGCAGCTGCATCACGGGTTGCCGGGTGCCGAGGTCGCGTGCCTGGAGCGCGGCTGCAGCGGCGAGACCACCACCGGCGCTGAAGCCTCCAAACGCCACCCGGGTGGAGTCCGCGCGGAGGTCGCCCGGATGGGTGCAGACCCAGGCGAACACGTCGTGGGCCTGCTCCTGGGCAACGGGGTAGCGGACCTGCGGCGCCACGTCGTAGTTGACGTTGAGGACGACGGCGACGCAGGTGGCGACGACGTACCGGCAGAAGAAGTCGTCCATCTCCGGGTATCGCATCACGAACGCGCCGCCGCGCAGGTGGACGTAGACGGGATGGTCGTCGCGCTCGTCGTCGGGGCGGTAGACGTGGACGCCGACGAAGCCCCGGCGGGTGGGCACCCTGACCAGGACCGGAGCGGGCAGGTCACTGCCCGCGAAGCGCAGTGACTCGCCGTAGCGGACCGTGCGTGGCGCGGACCTCTGGAGGAGGTACGCCGTGCCGTCCGCTGCGAGTCCCATGCCTGCGGTTCGCCGGTGTGGCGACGGGGGATGGGTCAGGTCACTCCACGTTCGCGGCGGCACCGTGCTGCAACGACTCGAGGAGCGCCGAGATGAACGCCGGGAGGTCGTCGGGGTTGCGGCTGGTGATCAGGTTGCCGTCGAGGACCACCCGCTCGTCCTTCCAAGAGCCACCGGCGTTGACGATGTCGGTCTTCAGACTGGGGAACGAGGTCAGCGTGCGACCGTCTAGTACGCCCGCTTCGACAAGGGTCCAGGGTGCGTGACAGATCGCGGCGACCGGCTTGCCGGACGCCAAGAAGTCGCGTGCGAAGGCGACCGCCGCGTCGTCCATCCGCAGGGCATCGGGGTTGGCGACCCCGCCGGGAAGGACGAGTGCGTCGAAGGAGTCCACGTCGGCCTCAGCCACGGTCTGGTCGACCTTCTGGGTCTCGGCCTTGTCAAGGTGGTTGTAGGTCTGCACTTCGCCGGGATCGGGGCTGACCAGGACCGGCTCGAAGCCTGCGTCCTTGACGGCGTCCCAGGGTTCGGTGAGCTCGACGCGTTCGATGCCTTCGCCGGCGACGAGGAACGCGACCTTGCGGGGGGAGTCGGACTGCGTGGGGGACACGGTGTGGCCTTCCGTCGTGGCTGTGCGGCCGTGGTGTGGCCGTCGAGGCCGTGTTGGCCGTCATGGCCCTGGTCGATGGGTACGGCGGCGTCGTACCCGGTCCCGGAGTCGGCATGCCTGCTCCCGCCTGCTCAACCGCGTCCCTGTGCCTCCTGCTCCTTGTCGATCCGAGCCTTCATCTTGCTGATGCCGGGGATCTGGCCGAGCATCTCGTTGAGCTCACGCGAGACGTCGAGGAGGTCATGCAGGTCGGGGGCCACCGACCCCATGCTGTCCAGGATCGGCATGATGTCGGCTTCCATCTTGTCCGCCAGAACCGGGAGGTGGTCAACCAGGTGCACGAGGGCGTCGACCTCGTGAGGGCTGGTGGTGTCCGCGATCCGCTGCAGGGTCGGTTGCAGCTGGGTCAGGGGCCCATCCACGGTGTCCAGCAGCACCGTGAGACGGCCGGTGAGAGCATCGAGCGTGCCCAAGAGCGAGCCCGCCTGCAGGGTGACGCCCTCGGTGCGCTCGACGACGGCGAGGGCCGAGGCCCTCGTCACCTCGATGTCGTCGATGAGCATGCCGGCCCGGTGCACGAGCGCCTCTGCCTCGCCGATCAGGGTCAGGGCGCGGGGTACGGCGGCCAACAGCTGCTCGACCGAGTCGGCCGACCGCTCGAGCAGCTGCCACACGTCCCGGGGACCGGGCACGAAGGGGAGATTCATCCCGCCACGTTAGCCCGCGGACCCACTCCTGGTCCGGCCGGTAGCGGCGCCGACGACCGGGGGCAGGACGGTCAGGATCGCGGCGGGGTGGCGACGGGCGCCGTACGTTGAGAGGCGGACGCGCTCGAGACCAGCAGGCCGAGGGCCGCTGCTCCGCAAGCGACCAGGACTGCCTGGCGGACCCCCACCTGGTCGGCGAGCAGGCCGACCAACGGCGGGCCACCCAGGAAAGCGGCATAGCCGATCGAGCTGACCACGGAGAGCCGCACGGCGGACCGCCGCTCATCGTCGGCGGCCGCGCTCATCCCGAGCGGGAACCCTAGCGACGCGCCGACTCCCCACACCGCTGCGCCGGCCAGGGCACCGGGGAGACCGGGGGAAAACACGACGACGAGCACCCCGGTGACCACGAGCAACGCTGTGGAGCGCAGGACATTGACACGTCCGAACCGCTCGACCGGCGAGCCGCCGAGGAGGCGGCCCAGGGTCATCGCAGCGACGAACACCCCGAAGCCGGCAGCACCGACTGACTCGTCGGCGTCGTAACCGTCCACGAGGGTCAAGGCCAGCCAGTCGTTGGCGATGCCTTCGCACAGGGCGAACGCGAGCACCAGAAGGCCGATCGCCAATGTCCTGGGCTCGGTCCAGACCGACAACAACGACGGTCGCGCCGCTCTGGTTCCCTCGGTCTGCGCGTCGACCGGCAGAAAGGCACGGACGGTCACGGGGACCACGACAGCGATGACCACGACGGCGCCGACCAGCTGGGTGGCGAGGGAGATGTCGAAGTGGGCGCAGGCTGCGCCGGTGAGAGCGCCGACGACGGTGCCGAGGCTGAAACCGGCGTGGAAGCGAGGCATGATCGTGCGGGCGAGGCGATGCTCGACGTCGGCGGCCTCCACGTTCATGGCGACGTCCCAGCCGCTCGTGCCGATTCCGTAGGTGAACATGCCGACTCCGACGGTGACCACCGAGTCCGTAGCGAGCCCGAGCGCCACGACGAGCAGACCCGCGCAGGTCATGCCCGCACCGGCCAGAACGGTTCGTCGGGCGCCGAGGTGTCCGATGACGGCTCCGGAGGCCGGCAGCGCGACGAGGGTGCCGCCGGAGAGGGAGAGCAGCAGCAGACCGATGCCACCGGGGGTCAGGTCGAGGGAGTCTCTCAGCGCCGGGACGCGCGAGATCCAAGACGCGAACGCCAGGCCGTTGAGCATGAAGACCGCCGACACGGCGACCTTGGCGCGTTCGGCCCTCACGACGTCAGTCCTCCGAGATGTTCAGGACGCCCGACGGGCGACTCGTCATGCTCCGGTGGCGGCAAGCGCCAGGTCAAGTTCGCCGGCCTGCGTGAGTGCGGATCAGTGAACCACGTCTTGG
>JBPCND010000031.1:0-6604 GCA_051001655.1 Nocardioides sp.
ACTTACGGCGGTAATCCGCCGTGGCCGCCGGCACCCTTCGCACTGAACGCCATATTGGCGAGCTTGCGCTCGCCGGACCGCCATCGAGGAGCTCACGGCGGTGAAGCAGCAGCCCGGAAAGGACCTCTCCATCAGGGGCAGCGCCACCCTGGTCCGAAGCTTGCTGAGCGCCGACCTGCTCGACGAGCTCCGCCTACTCGTCCACCCGATTGTCCTGGGGTGCGGCAAGCGGCTGTTCGAGGAGGGGAGCGGGCGGCTTGGTCTGCGGCTCGTGGACTTCAAGGCGCTCAGCGCCGGAGTCGTGGCTCTCGCCTATCAGGCGGGAGAGAAGTGAGACGATGAAGCGGCAGCACGAGAGCACCGGGGGTGGCGTCGTCCTTCGACCCGGCCAGGAAGGAGCGGCGGCCGACGCCGGAGGAGTGGCCTGATGACCTGTGACGCGGACATGCCCACCCGGCGAGAGCCACAGGCGTCGACAGGACTGACGGCGACGGGATACCGGCTCGTCCTCGTCATCACCGCCCTGTCCGTCGCTCACCACGTCGACCACGTGGCGCGGGAGGTGACCGGCTGGCCCCTCGCCGGCGGGTTCAACCCGTTCAGCGTCAGCCTCTTCGTCTACCCCGTCATCGCCGCCGGGCTGCTGCTGTCCAGACGTCAACGGGTCGGCGCCCGGTTCTGGGCCATGCTCGCGGGCGGCGGCGCCCTGTTCATCCTCGCTGTGCACCTCGGGCCGGCGGCCGGGGACGTGGTCACCACCATTCCCGACCAGCACGGGTCCGCCGCCGCAGATATCGCGGCGCTGCTCGTCCTCCTCCTGTTCCTCGTCGCCCTGGTTGCACACGGCGCCCTCGAGCTCCGGCGGTTGCTTCGGCCATCGACACCGCTCGGCCGCGACGTTCTCTAAGGAGCGTGAAACGACTTCCGATGTCGGCGTGAGGGATCCAAGCCATCGGCCGGGACAAGTCAACCCGGCGACGAGGCTCCGGCGTCGGCAATGGTCAGCAACGGGCGGTCCCGAGCATTCTCCCAGCCGAGACCATTCGCAAAGGTTCAGGCCTCCGGCGGGGAGAAGATCTCGAGTTGGATGTTGTCAAGATCGCGGAACACCAGCACCGATCCATAGTTCTCGTCCGCGATCGGCGACTGCGTCGACGGCTTGTTCGCCGTCGGGGACCGAACCACACCATTGTCTTCGAGGTGTGCCTGCCAGGCTTCGAGGTCGGCACGGCCGCCTACGAGGAACCCGGCGTGATCGAGCCCGGTGGCCGTTTCACCAAAGAGGCCCCCGTCGTTGGCGTCGTGGTGGTGGAGGACGATCATCAGCTCGTGGGACTCGTCGGACAGAAGCTTGCCCACGCCGCCCCGGTGAGGCACGTCCATCTGGAATCGGACGCCGAACACGTCCTGGTACCAGGCGACGCTGGCATCGACCTCGGTCACGGTGAGGGCGCTGTGGTGCAGTCGGGGGCGGGTGACGTTGGCCATTGGCAGTCCCTTTCTGGGATGGTGACGGGTCAGATGGTTGCGGCGGCGATGCGGGCCCGGTAGGCACCGGCCAGGTCGCTCAGGGCACTTCGGCAGTCCCCGCTGAACGATGAGCCGTGCATCACGGCCAGGGTTGTGGGCTCCAGCGCGGCGAGCCGCTCGATCGTGGCCGGGGTGCTCGGCGCCAGGCAGCTGTAGGCGAAGACGGCCTCGGCCTGGGCGGCGGGGCTGAGAATGTCGTCGTAGGTCAGCGCCGGCCCATCACCCATTTGGGTGAAGAGGTCGCCGCAGAGCAATGTGCCCGTCGTCTCCTCGAACAGCACCCGGGCCTCCCAGCCGTGGGGGACGTGGGGTGTGTCGATGTGGCGGACCCGCTTGGTGCCCAGGTCGATGACCTCGCCGTCGACCAACGGCCGCGGCCGCCGGTCGGCCATGTGGTCGAGCGACACGCTGCACCCGAGCTGACCGTGGGCCACCTGTGACCGTGGGGCCGCGGCTAGGAGCTGGTTCATCGCCCCACACTCGTCGGATTCGACATGACCGAACGTGATCCAGCGGAGACACTCGATGCGCAGCACCCGCCCGATGGCTTTCAGGACGGACGGGAACATCGACCGGTGACCGGTATGGAACAGCAACGGCTCGTCGTCGTCGATCAGGAACTGGTTGAACGTGAAGCCGGTGGGCCCGATTTCAGCCACGAGCGTCGACAGTCGGTAGATCCCCGGCCCGATCTCGTCGACCTTGGTGGTCATGGTTGTACTCCTTTGGTTCCAGACCGCAGTGGGAGGCGAAGCACGGCGGTGGGCGCCGGCGATTGGCAGTAGGCGAGGAACATGGCGATGGCGTCATCGATCAGGCGGACCCAGCGGTCCCCACCGGGGTCATTGGAGACCTGCTGGTCGACCAGGCCGGTGGTCACCGCCGTCCACAGGTCGAGATGTCGGGGATCGGTGACCCCGTTGTCCGCCAGGTGCCCATGCGCGACGGCGAGGGCCCGGGCCGCCGGGGAGAAGGACCCGGCCGACGGCTCGAACCCTGGGATGGTGCGCTGGAAGAGCAACTGGTAGCGGGGAAGGTCGCCGATACAGAAGTCGACGAACCGGTGCAGGGCCGCCACCAGGAGGTCGCGGGGATCGTTGGTGTCATACGATCGGGCCATGTGGGCGGCGAAGTCCTCCGCGGCCTGACCGAACATGGCGTCATAGATCGCATGCTTTGATTCAAAGTAGGCGTACACCGTCGGCGTCGTGATCCCGGCGCGGTGGGCGAGATCCCGCAGCGAGAGTGCCGCCAGGCCCTCGTCGCGCACGGCGGCCCACGCCGCGTCCACGATCGCGGCACGAGCCGACTGGCGCCGGGACTCCCGCCAGTCGACGGGCTGCGGTGTTTTTGACATCGCTCGCTATTCTTGCACGCTGTATAAATCGTGTCAAGCTCCGCCCCTGGCTCGGGACTCCGGCGGATGCTCCGGCCATCGAGACCGCTCGGCCGCGACGTTCTGTAAGGAGCGTGAAACGGCTTCCCGGAGTCGGCGTGAGGGATCCAAGTAATCGGCCCGGGAGAAGTCAACCCCGCGACGAGGCCCCGGCGTCGTCTTCGACAGTCAGCAACGGGCGGCCCGAGCCGACGTCGTAGACCGGCCGGTTGTCCTCGTCAGCCCGGAGGTTGGGGTGGAGCACGTGGGATTGCGATCGCCCCTCGCCCAGGAGGTGCACCACCTCGACGCCCCGCAGGGTGGCGGCGTCGGCGATCAACCGGCGGTGGCAGCGCCACCACAGGGTCTCGGCGCACGGGATGGCCACCGTTTGGGCGTGCGCCTGGGCGATGAGGTCGTCGAGGGCGCCCTGGAGGTCAGGGCTGTCCATGTGGGAGGCGTAGGCCCGGGACGAGGCGTTGCGCCAAGCCGGGTGCCTGGACTCCGAGTCATCCCGTCCCCGGCGCCGACCGCCAAGTTCTTCACCCCGCCATTGTTAGGCCACACCGGCCCGGGGAAGCTCCTCGCCCAGGCGCTCGCGGTAAGTCTCTTTCTTGGCTTCATGAAAATCAAAGGCAATCTCGTAGAAGTAGCAAACTAGCCATACAATGGCTGCAATTCCTAAAATCGAATTTAGAATTGAATATGGCACATTTTCTCCCTTGTAGTGCTCCCGAGGTCATGGTGGACAGTGGGTGATGGACCGATACGGCGGTCGCTCCTAGGGTGTATCGGCATCCGAGGGGCAAGACTTGAGTTCTGTTCTCGGATCGGCAACGCTCGTCAGTAGCTCTCGTCGGCGGTAGCGAGACGGCGGAGGACCGAGCCATGATCGGTGGTGGGGGACGACGGGTGGAGGCCATCACGGCCTTGGTCAACCTGCTGTTGGGCCTTCAAGAAGGTGCCGTCGAGGCGAGCGGCGATGTCTAGTGCCACGTCGTCGTAGAGATGGCCGTAGCGGTCGAAGGTGATCTGGATGCTCGTGTGCCCGAGTTGTGCCATCACGGCCTTGGGGTTGGCAGAGATGGGCGGATTGATCAGCAGGGAGGCGCACGTGTGCCTCAGGTCATGAAACCGAAGGTGGTGATTTGGGCGGGAGACATGCCCGGACCGCTGGCTTGAAGTACCGCGTCACGAAGTTGCCGTGCCGGAGAGGCATTCCCCGAGCGGTCATGAACACCAGCGTTTCGGGATCGAGCGGGTGTGTTTGGCCGGAGGGAGAAACGGCCAGCGGATGGGCATGAAGGTGAGCGGCCAGCGCGTCGGAGAGGAACTTCGGCAGGGTGACCGTTCGCCGGGAGGCATCAGTCTTCGGCCGCTGGTACAAGAGGTTCGAGGAGCGGTCAGAGTTGGTGGCGACTTTGGAAGCTCGGTCACCGACTCCTCCACGGAGACTTTGCGGCGGAGGAGATCAAGATGGCGGACACGGAGGGCACCGATCTCGCCGGCCCGAAGCCCGGTGTAGGCAGCGAAGAGGATGAGGACGTCATACGGCTTGTCGATCGCTTGGGCGAGGCGGTAGACCTCATCCGCCGTGAGAAACAGCAAACCCGCGGTGGGACGTGGGCGCTACCGGTCTGTCTCGGTCCGTCGACAGATCAAGGTACCGTCAAGGTACGGAATGTTATCCACAGCCCGGTAAACGCTCGGAAAGTGGCGTCTACCAGGTCTTGCTCCCGTGCTCCCGTAGCTCAGAGGATAGAGCGTCGGTTTCCTAAACCGTGCGTCGCAGGTTCGAGTCCTGCCGGGGGCGCCAGTAAAAGCTCTGGTCACAGGATGACAAGGGGCCTTGAGTAGGTCTAGGAAGGCCTCCGGAGGGCGTTTGGCCATGACGGTTGGCCATGAGAGGCCAAAAGGCTGGCCATGGTCCAGCCACTGCCCACCCGACAGGGGCAGACGCATGTCGAGCGAGTCGTCGGCTGGCCGGTCCCGCAGGTGCGCCTGTCGACGTGCGGCCGCCTCCGCTCGAGCGGCTTTGCCGTCATCGCCACGTTCGACCACCCGCACTTCACGCTTGGCGATGGAGCTCCGGGTGTACAGGGGGCCGCGTTCGCCCAGGCGGTGCGATGGGGTTGGCTCGACCGCAACCCGATCAACCGGGCCAGCCCGCCCGGGGTGCATCGTGACGAGATCAAGCCGCCCGGATCAAGCGCTCGCGGCGCTGATCGAGTCAGCGTGTCGGTGCACGATCCTCCAGACGGCGTCCCGCTCGCGAGCGAGGACCATGGTGACCCGAAGTGCGAAGGGTGTTACCTCGTCGGAATCGTCGATTCTCGCCACATAGTGCTCGAACTCGACGAAGTAGGCCATGTCAGCGCTCTCCCGCTGCGAGACCCTGTCGAACCCGGTTGCTCTTCCGTCCCGATAATGGGACGCGGCGCGTTCCGTCGTCTCCATCACTTGCTCACGCCCGCGGACCGCCGAGCCGAACGGGTTCGCCAGCGTGACGTCGTCTGCGCTGGAGAACAGCGCTTGCATCGGACGCGGCTCGCCGTTCACAAACGCTTCAAGCCCTCGGTGCACCAACTCGATCGTGTCGTTCGCCTCCACGCACGCAGGATGCCCGTACCGTGCTCGCATCGCCAGTGCCTGAGCCGCGACAACTCCAAGCTCACGGCGGCCCCCAACGCCGTTCCGGGTTCGGCACTGTGGCGCCGCTACCAACGCGACCATGAGCGGTTCACTACCCCGACCGAGACCCCACCCTCTCTACTCATGATTCCCCTCCGGCAGCCGGCCCGTGCCCGTTGAGCCGGGGAGAACGCCCGACGCGTGGCCCACTAGCCTCGATGTCCGGCTCAGGGACTCGCCCGCGGCCACACCTTGACTGGCGTACCTCGCCGCCATCGACTCGTTCGTCTCCAGCCTGGTGCTGGGGCCGCTGAGCGGCCCTGGAACCTGACGGCCCCCGCCGTTCGTCTGAGATGGAGAGGAGGACAGATGCCCAGCAACCACGCCCACCCGCCCCGCGCCGTCGCTGCCGTCGTGCTCGCCGCCGTGCTGTTCGGCGCCTGCCGCGACCAGCAGGTGGTCAAGGTCGGCTCCGACGACGTGATCTCTCATCCCCAAGGGGATTCACTCGTGCTGCAGGTGCGCCGCGTCGGTGGCCTGAACCCGCAGCGGGTGTTCACCGAAGTGTCTCCTGTCACCGTGCTCGGCAACGGGGCGGTGGTCATCCAGGGTGCGCTGGTCACCATCTTCCCTCCGCCGCTGCTCCCATCCCTGTTCCAGCTCCAGCTCTCGGAGGAGGGCTTGCAGGGGCTCTTGGCGGCGGCGGACGAGGCGGGACTGACATCGCCGCCGCCGGACTACGGGGTTCCCGCCATCGCCGATGCGCCGAGCACCATCATCATCGTGTCCGCCAAGGGCGAACGGGTCGCCCACGAGATCTCGGCGCTGTTCGAGGCGGTCGGCGTGGGACCGGGGCTCACCGAGCGCCAAGCAACCCGCCGCCAGGCGGTCTCCAGGTTCGTCGCCGCCCTCCCCGCTCTGGAGCGAGGGCTGGTGCCGCCCGAGGAGGTGAGCGAGGCCGAGCCGTTCGAGGCGGAGCGCTTCGCCATCCGCGCCCGTCCGGTGCAGCCGGGCGAGGACGAGCCCGTCGAGGGGATCGAGCCTGAGGTGCTCGAGTGGTTGCTCCCC
>JBPCND010000032.1:0-5208 GCA_051001655.1 Nocardioides sp.
GCCGATCTCCAGACCGTCCGGGAGTGGTCGCAGCAACACGGTGCCGGCTTCGTGCTGATCAACCCCCTGCATGCGGTGGCGCCCACCTTCCCGCAGGAGCCGAGTCCGTATCTACCGGCGACCCGGCGCTTCCGCAACCCGATCTACCTGCGCGTTGAGGGCCTGGTCGAGGAGACGACCACTGAGTCGACAGGGGCGGGGACCGATGCTCGGCCCAGCGCCTCGGCCGGGGAGGAGATCGACCGCGACGCCGTCTGGCTGGCCAAGCGGACGGCCCTGGAGTCCCAGTTCGTCTCATCGCCGCCGGCAGTCGACTTCGACTGCTGGCGGGCCGAGCAGGGCGATTCGCTGCAGGAGTTCGCGACCTGGTGCGTCCTGACCGAGCTTCACGGCCCGGACTGGCACAGCTGGGACACCGAGCTGCGGACCCCGTCGAGCGCGGTGGTCCGCGAGGTGGCGTCCACGCACTCCCAGCGGGTGCGCTTCCACGCCTGGCTGCAGTGGTTGCTGGAGCGTCAGTTCCTCGACGCCGCAGGAGACCTCAAGGTGATCCAGGACCTGCCGATCGGGGTGGGCGGAGGGGGCGCCGACGCCTGGGTCTGGCAGGACACGATCGTGAAGGGCGTGACCGTCGGCGCCCCACCGGACATCTTCAACGCCCAGGGCCAGAGCTGGGGGTCACCGCCGCTCGCACCGTGGCGGCTCCGGGCGGCCGACTACCTGCCGTTCGTCGAGTCGATCCGCGCCACCATGGCCGGCGGGGGTGGCATCCGGATCGACCACGTGATGGGCCTCTTTCGGCTCTGGTGGATCCCCGAAGGAGCCTCTGCCGCTGACGGGGCCTATGTCCGCTATCCCTCCCAGGACCTGCTCGACATCGTGGCGCTGGAGAGCCACCGCGCACAGTCCCTCGTCGTAGGTGAGGACCTCGGCACGGTCGAGCCCGGCGTACGCGAGTCATTGCGGGACCACGCCGTGCTGTCCTACCGACTGCTCTGGTTCGAGGAGGAGGAGCCGGTCCGGTGGCCCGAGATCGCGATGGCGGCGATCACCACCCACGACCTCCCGACCGTGGCCGGGCTGTGGACCGGCTCGGACCTCGCGGACCAGCTCGCACACGTGCCGACCCCGCGGGCGGCCCTCGAGCGTGACCGGGCGGAGCTGCTCGGTCGGCTGCCCGTCGTCCGTGGCGACGACGCGGAGGACGCGGAGGACACGGTGGGGGGCGCGGCGGAGGTGGCAGACGTCATCGTGGCCGCGCACCGTCGGCTGGCCGAGTCGCCGTGCGTGCTCGTCACGGTGACCCTCGAGGACGCCGTCGCGCAGCAGCCGAGACCGAACCTGCCGGGCACCACCACGCGGGCCAACTGGTCGATCCCGTTGCCGGTTCTGGTCGACGACCTCCCGGACCATCCCCTCGCCGCCGCTGTCGTCGCGGTCCTCGACGAGGCCATGCAGCGGGGTCGCCGCTCAGACGAGGTGCGGCGGCTCGACCAGTGAGGGTGCGAGGCGGGCCGACTGTGCCAGCAGAATGCCGGTCACCACGGCGACGCCGCCGACGACGGCCACGGCGTCGAGCGACTCGCGGAACCATCCCCAGCCCAGCGCGCTGACTCCCACCGGCTCGAGCATCGCGACCATCGTGACGGTCGTGGCCCTGAGGTGACGCAGGGCGAGCAACGTCACGGCGAACGGGACAAGCGTGCCGAGAAGGACAATCCACGCCAGCAGGGACCAGACCGGGGCGTCGTACGACGCCAGCCGACCGAGCAGCGGTGCACTCGTGTCGAGCAGATCCACCGGGAACCTCGCCACCGGCGAGACGATGTTGAGACCCGCAGCGGCGACCAGGAACGACCACAAGATCACCCGCAGCGGGTCGAGTCGTGCGACGCCGTGCTCGCCGATCAGGAAGTAGGCGGCGAAGCACACGGCCGCACCCAGGGCTGCGGTGATCCCCACCCAGTCCAGGGCCGCTCCTCGCCAGACGCCGGTGGCAGCGGCGAGACCGACCATCGCCAGGGCCAGTCCGAGCCACATCCGGCCGCGGACCTGTTCCTTCTGGACCAAGCGGGCCCAGAGTGCGACGAGGATCGGAGCCTGGTACTCCAGCAGCAGGGCCATCCCGATCGGCAGCCGGTCGATGGCCACGAAGTAGGTCCACTGCAGCGCGGCGACGCCGACCATGCCGTGCGCGACGAGGAGCAGGCCGAGCCGACCCCCGGGTGGGCGCAGCGCACTGCGTCGGACGAGTGCCGCGACGACCACGAGCGCTGCGGCCGTTCCCGTGACGCGCACCGAGGTCAGCGTCAGCGGGTCGACGCCGGCGCGCAGGGCCACTCGGGAGACGCCGGCGTTGACGATGAACAGCAACGCCCCGGCGGTCACCAGGACGAGACCGGTGACGGCGGAGCCGGGAGGGCGGGGGGACACGGACACGTCACGCAGCGTAAGGGGTGGTCCGCTGGGTCGGTCCTGACCGCGCGACGGCCAGGCCGGACCGGGCGGCTACGGTCTTAGCCATGAACGCCGACGCGCCCGTTGTCCGTGCCGTGATCCGTGACCTCCCGGCCTATGTCCCGGGTCGGCCGCCGAAGGGACGCCCCGGAGTGACGACGTACAAGCTATCGTCCAACGAGAACCCGAACCCGCCGCTGGCCGGAGTCCTCGCGGCGGCGACGGAGGCCGCGGCCCGGATGAACCGCTATCCCGACATGGGATGTGCGGAGCTGTACGCCGCGCTCAGCGAGCGGCTCGGCGTCCCGCTGAGCCACCTCGCGGCAGGGACCGGCTCGGTCGCCGTGCGCTGTCACCTGCTGCAGGCCTTCTGCGAGATCGGCGACGAGGTGGTCTACGCCTGGCGGTCCTTCGAGGCCTACCCGATCGCCGCCTCCGTCACCGGTGCCCGCTCGGCCACCGTGCCGCTGACAGAGGACTCCCGCCACGACCTCGACGCGATGGCCGCCGCGGTCACCGCGCGCACCAAGGCCGTCATCGTGTGCAGCCCGAACAACCCCACGGGTCCCGCGGTGACCAGGTCCGAGCTCGAGTCCTTCCTGGAGAAGGTGCCTCCGCACGTGGTCGTCGTCCTCGACGAGGCCTACCGCGAGTTCGTGCGCCTGCCGCCACCGGCAGAGGCGTTCGACGGGGTCGAGCTGTACCGCTCACGCAGCAACGTCGTGGCCATGCGCACCTTCGCGAAGGCCTACGGTCTCGCGGGCTTCCGGGTCGGGTACGTCGTCGCGCCCGAGCCGATCGCTGCGGCCGTGCGTGCCTGCGCCCTCCCCTTCGGGGTGTCGTCGGTCGCGCAGGCAGCCGCCGTGGCCTCCCTCGCCTGTGAGGACGAGCTGATGGAGCGGGTCGAGGCGATCGTCGCTGAGCGGTCCAGGGTCGTCGCCTTGTTGACCGAGCAGGGCTGGTCGGTGCCGGACGCCCAGGGCAACTTCGTGTGGCTCGGTCTCGGGGACCGGACCGCTGACTTCGCGGCCGCCGCCGAGGAGGCTGGCGTGATGGTGCGGCCGTTCGCCGGCGAGGGCGTGCGGGTCAGCATCGGGGAGCCGGCCGCCAACGACGTACTCCTCGGGCTCACCGCACGCGACCAGTCCCTAGCCGGTCCCTAGCCGGTCCCTGGCCGCCAAACCCCGGCGCCGCCGGCCTGACGATTAATCCGTTTTGGGACTGTCAGGTGCAGCGCGTAATCTGTGCCTTACAACCTTTCCGCTGGGCTCGGAGATCCCGTGCGCCCGAACCGACCCGAGGGGACTGCCACCAGCAGATGTCGTCACCACTCGCTGCGTCGCCGGACACCGGCCCGGACCCGGACGTGCAACCGCCCGCAGGCGTGCACTCGTTGTGGCGGCTGCGTGGCTACCTCCGACCACACGTCTGGGCCCTCGTCATCATGCTCGGCACGGCCCTGGCCGGGGTCGGCCTGTCGATCGCGATCCCCCTGGTGACGAAGGCGATGATCGACGGCCCCATTGCGAACAGGGAGATGGGGCTCGTGCTCCCCCTGGGCCTGCTGGCCCTGGCGCTCGGTGTGGTCGAGGCTGCGATGGTCTTCTGGCGGCGCTGGGTGCAGTCGAACACCGTGCTCTCGGTCGAGACCGAGATGCGGCACGACCTCTACGCTCGGCTGCAACAGCTGCCGATGGCGTTCCACGGCCATTGGCAGTCCGGGCAGCTGCTTTCCCGGGTGACCACAGACCTCAGCAGCATCCGGCGGTTCTTCGGCTTCGGGATGCTCTTCCTGGTCATCAACATCGTCCAGCTCGTCGCGGTGACCGTGGTGCTGCTGAACATGTACTGGCCGCTCGGGGTGGTGGTCGCTGCCACCGCGGTGCCGATCATCGCGCTGTCGAACCGCTTCGAGCGCAAGTACGTCGTGATCTCCCGGCAGGTGCAGGACGAGCAGGGCGACCTCGCCACGCTGGCCGAGGAGGGTGCCGTCGGCATCCGGGTGATCAAGTCCTTCGGCCGCAGCGGACACGTCTCCCGCGACTACGAGCGGTCCGCCGGCTCGCTCTACGACACGTCCATGGACAAGGTGCGGCTGTCCGCGAAGTTCTGGACCTTCCTCGAGGTCATCCCCAACCTCGCCGTGGTCGTGGTCCTGCTCATCGGGGCTCGCGGCGTCGGCAACGGCGACCTCGAGCCAGGAACGCTGGTCGCCTTCATCACGCTCACGCTCTCGCTGGTGTGGCCGATCGCCGCGCTCGGCTACATCCTGGCCATGGCGCAGGAGGCGATGACCGCGGCGGCGCGCATCCTGGAGATCTTCGACACCCGGCCGGCGATCAGGTCGGGTGCCCGGACGCTCGACCGCCCGCGCGGCCGGCTGTGCTTCGAGGGGGTCGGCTTCGCGTTCCCGGACGAGCCGGGCAGCCCCGTGCTGCACGACCTTGACCTGGTGGTCGAGCCAGGTGAGACGGTGGCCGTGGTCGGTGCCACCGGCTCCGGCAAGACCACGATCACCGCGCTGGTCCCGCGGCTGTACGACGTCACGGCCGGCCGCGTGAGCATCGACGGCGTCGACGTACGCGACCTGGAGCTGGCGAACCTGCGCAGCGTGGTGGCCACGGCTTTCGAGGACCCGACGCTCTTCTCGATGAGCGCACGCGAGAACCTCACGCTCGGTCGGGCCGACGCCACCGACGAGGAGATCTTCGAGGCGGTCGAGGTGGCGCAGGCCGGCTTCGTCCACGACCT
>JBPCND010000033.1:0-3769 GCA_051001655.1 Nocardioides sp.
GCACCAGCTCCATCGCGAACGACGTGACGCCGGTGTCGCGCAGGTCGGCGACCAGGCTGTGCTCCTGCCCGACCGGGAGGAACGAGATCGTCGCGGTGCCCGTGCGCAGCCGGCGCACCCGCCCGGCGTCCAGGGGTTGCACCGAGACCACGACGTCGGCGGAGGTCCCGGCGTCGCTCTCCACAAGCGCACCGGCCTCGGCGTACTCCTCATCGCTGATCCGGGCGGCGCGACCGGCGTCCGGCTCGACGACGACCTCGTAGCCCAGCGCGATCAGCTTGCCCACGAGCTCGGGCACCAGCGCGACCCGGGCCTCCCCGTCGCGCGTCTCCTTGGCCACTGCGATCCTCACGGGTGCGAACCTAGGCCACGCGACCCCTCGGGGCGAACACCCCCGGGTCTTGCGAGGGGAAACGTGTCCACCACCTCGTAGCGCGGACGGCGGCCCGGACCCTCACCGAGGTACGACGCGACCAGGGCGAGCTCGGACGCCGTCCATGCCGGTCCGGCGTAGCCGTCGAGGAGCCGGACCCAGTTCGAGGCCTCCGCCGGTCGGCCGGTGCGGGCAACCGTGAGGTGCGGACGGAACCGCTGTCCGTCCACCTCGATCCCGGTGCGGACCGCCGCGGCCCGGGCCCCGGTCGCCGCGCGGGAGAGCTCGGTCCGCGCGGCTTCGTCGAGGTCGAGCCCGGCCCACAGCACGCGTGCCTTCGCGGCGTTCGGGAAGGCGCCACCGCCGGCGATCCGGGTCTCGAAGCCGGTCCGTCGCGCCGCCCCACGGGTCAGCCGCTCGACCAGCTCGTCGAGATGCCGGTCGGCGACGTCGGCCAGGAACGCCAGCGTGACGTGGAGGTGCTCGGGCAGGGTCCACCGGAACGGCGCCGCCTCCCGGCGTACGGCGAGGAACTCATCGAGGTCCTCGACCGCGCCCTCGGGCGGCACCAGGGCGACGAACATCCGCATCAGGACGCGCCCACCCCGCCGTCGCCGCTACTGTCTCCGCGCGTCCGGTGGATGGTTCGTCGCGCTCGGTTGTCCCATGCCGACGTCGAAGCCCTCGATCTCGGCGAGCAGCTCGTCGGGGGGTGGCGCCTTCGCCTCCTCGGCCTCGACCCCGGCACCACCGCCGCCGGCGGAACGCTTCTTGTTCCAGACGTCGCAGGCCACCGCGCCCAGGAGCACGCGGCCCTTGATGGCCTGCTGCCAGTCGATGGAGACGCCCATCAGCGACATGCCGTTGTTCAGGATTCCCATGACCAGACCGCCGATGATGGCGCCGATCACGGTACCCACCCCGCCGGTGACCGCGGCACCACCGATGAACGCCGCCGCGATGGCGTCGAGCTCGAAGTTGGTGCCGGCCTTGGGGTTGGCCGCGGTGAGGCGGGCAGTCGTGACCAGACCCGCGAGGCCGGCGAGCAGCCCCATGTTGGTCATCACCAGGAAGTCGGTGCGCTTGGTGTTGACACCCGACATGGTGGCCGCGTCGACGTTGCCGCCGATGGCGTAGACGTGCCGACCGAAGATCGTGCGCGCCATGACGAAGCTGTAGAGCGCGATCAGCCCGAACAGGATCAGGCCGACGATCGGCAGGCCGCGCGCGTCCGCGAGCAGGTACGAGAGGCCCATGATGACCACCGCGAGGACCGCGATCTTGACCAGGAAGAAGGGGAACGGCAGCACGTCGAAGTTGTAGCGACGCGACGCCGCCCGCTTGCGGAACTCCAGGACGGCCAGCAGCGCGACCACGATCACGCCGATGACCATGGTCAGGTTGTGGAGCCCGGTGTCCGGGCCGATCTCGGGCAGGAAGCCGTTGCCGATGTCCTTGAAGCCCTCGGGCAGCCCGCCGACTGTCGCGCCCTCGAGCACGACGAGGGTCAGGCCGCGGAACAGCAGCATGCTCGACAGCGTCACGATAAAGGCCGGGATCCCGACGTAGGCGACCCAGAAGCCGTGCCAGGCACCGATCAGCGCGCCGACGACCAGGCAGATGATGACCGCCAGCGGCCACGGCATGTCCTGCTTGGTCATCAAGATGGCGCCGACCGCGCCCACAAAGGCCGCCACGGAGCCGACCGACAGGTCGATGTGCCGCGCCACGATCACGATCACCATGCCGATGGCCAGGATCAGGATCTGGGCGTTCTGGACCACCAGGTTCGACACGTTGAGCGGCTTGAGGAGCACGCCCTCGGTGGTGATCTGGAAGAGGATGACGATCGCCGCGAGGGCGATGATCATGCCGTACTGGCGGATGTTGCCGCGCAAGATGTTGACGACAGAGCTCATTGCCTCCACCTCGCGTCCACGGTCATGTAGCGCATCAAGGACTCCTGGGTTGCTTCGTCGGCGACGAACTCATGGGTGATGACGCCCTCGGCGAGGGTGTAGATGCGGTCGCACAGACCGAGCAGCTCGGGCAGCTCGGAGGAGATGACCAGGACGCCGCGACCGCTCCGTGCGAGCTCCTGGATGATGCCGTAGATCTCGTACTTCGCCCCGACGTCGATGCCGCGGGTCGGCTCATCGAGGATCAGCAGCTGTGGGTCGGTGTACATCCACTTGGAGAGCACGACCTTCTGCTGGTTTCCACCCGAGAGTTTGCCGACGCCCGAGGTCACGCTGGGCGCCTTGATGTTGAGGCTCTTGCGGTAGCCCTCGGCGACCACGACCTCGCGGCGCTCGTCGATGGTCAGGCCCTTACGGAGCTTGGCCAGCGCGGCCGCGGAGATCGAGGTCTTGATGTCGTCGATGAGGTTGAGCCCGAGTCCCTTGCGGTCCTCGCTGACGTAGGCGATGCCGGCGTCGATCGCGGCGTGCACGGTCTTGAGCTCGAGCTCCTTGCCGTTGAGCACGAGCCGGCCCTCGTGGCGGCTGCCGTACGAGCGGCCGAAGATGCTGCGCGCGAGCTCGGTGCGGCCGGCGCCCATCAGGCCGGCAATGCCGACGATCTCGCCCTTGCGGACGCTGAGGTTCGCATCCTGGATGACGACGCGGCTGTGGTCCTGGGGATGGTGCACCGTCCAGTCCGAGACCTCGAACATCACCTCACCGATGTCGGGGGTGCGGGCGGGGAAGCGGTGCTCGAGGTCGCGGCCGACCATGCCCCGGATGATCCGGTCCTCGTCGACGTCGCCGGCGCTCACGTCGAGGGTCTCGATGGTCTTGCCGTCCCGGAGGATCGTGATCGCGTCGGCGACCCGGGCGATCTCGTTGAGCTTGTGGCTGATCATGATGCAGGTGATGCCCTTGCCCTGCAGACCCTTGAGCAGGTCGAGCAGGTGCTGGGAGTCGTCGTCGTTCAGCGCAGCGGTGGGCTCGTCGAGGATCAGCAGCTTGACGTCCTTGCTCAGCGCCTTGGCGATCTCGACGAGCTGCTGCTTGCCGATGCCGAGATGCTTGACCGCGATGAGCGGGTTCTCGCGGAGACCGACCCGCGCCAGCAGCTCGATCGCCCGGTGGTTGGCCGCGTCCCAGTTGATGACGCCGCGGGACGCGGTCTCGTTGCCGAGGAAGATGTTCTCCGCCACCGACAACTCGGGGATCAGCGCCAGCTCCTGGTGGATGATCACGATGCCGGCCGCCTCGCTCTGCCGGATGTCCTTGAACGCGACCGGCCGGCCCTCGAAGAGGGTCTCGCCGTCGTAGCTGCCGTGCGGGTAGACCCCGCTCAGCACTTTCATGAGCGTCGACTTGCCCGCGCCGTTCTCTCCGCAGATGGCGTGGATGTCGCCGCGGTTCACCGTCAGGGTGACCTCCGAGAGCG
>JBPCND010000034.1:0-12364 GCA_051001655.1 Nocardioides sp.
GGCCCAGAGGTACGTCGGGTGCGCGGCCGCCGGCTGTGACCGGCCACCGTCGTGGACAGAAGCTCACCACCTCGACCCGTGACATCAGGGTGGACACACGGACCTCCAGCGCAGGATCCCGCTGTGCCCGCCCCACCACCACATGGCCGACCAGCCCGCATCGTGGGACATGCGCCGACTCCTCGACGGTTGCGTCCGATTCAGCAGGCGGACCTAGGCCGCGGGGCGGCTTTCGCCAGATCCGTTGCGCTGGGGCGTCCGGAGCAGCCGTCGTACCGCCGGGTGACGGAGCAGCACGACGTCCTGGACCACTGTCGCCGACGGGTTCTGTCGGTGCTTGGTTCTACCTTTCGGAGTGGACGTCCTCGGTCGGGAATCGATCCGGGGGCCGACGGGGACGTCCGCTTCGCCAAGGCTGGCACGTCGAGTGACGTGCCTGCTCAGCAGACCAGGGGGTCGCAACATGAAGTTCACCGCATCGCTCGACGTCAACGTCGTTGCGCACGAAGCCGACGACGACTTCACCGTGCTCCTCGAGCTCGAGGCGCCGCCGGCACCGGAAACGGGGGAGGAGCGTCCTGCAAGCACGCTCCAGGTCGTGCTGGACCGCAGCAGCTCCATGGCCGGCGGACCGCTCCGAGGCGCTGTCGACGCGCTCGTGGGGATCGTAGAGCGACTCGAGCGCCGCGACCGGTTCGGCGTCGTCGTGTTCGACGATGACGCGCAGGTCGCAGTGCCGTGCGGGCCGGTGACCGACAAGGACGCCGTCGTCGCCGCGTTGCGGGCCATCCGCCCGGGTGGCAGCACGGACCTGGGTTCCGGCTACCTGCGCGGACTACAGGAGCTGAGGCGGTCTTCGGCCGTGCCTGACCCTCCCGCGGGCGGAACTCTTCTGATCGTGTCGGACGGTCACGTCAACTGCGGAATCACCGAGGAGGACAGATTCGCCGATCTCGCCAGCAAGGCCCAGGGAGGTGGTGTGGTCACCTCGACCCTGGGCTACGGCCTGGGCTACGACGAGACGCTCCTGACGGCCATCGCCCGTAGCGGAGCGGGAAATCACGAGTTCGCCCAGGACCCCGACGCTGCTGGTGCCGCCATCGCCGTTGAGGTGGACGGACTGCTCAACAAGGTGGTGCAGGCCGCGTCCCTGACGATCCGGTTCTCCTCGGACGTGCAGATGGTCCGGCTCTTCAACGAGCTGCCGGCTCACCAGGTCGGCGAGGGCGAGGTCGTCGTGGAGCTGGGCGACTTCTACGCGCAGGAGGCCCGCAAGCTGTTGATGCGGTTCCGCGTGCCGGCGATGGCTGCCCTGGGTCTCGCGCAGGTGGCAACGCTGGAGCTCCGCTATGTCGAGGTGCCGGCGCTGATCGAGCAGCTGGTGATCCTGCCGGTGACCGTCAACGTGGTGCCGGGTGACGAGGCGGCTGGCCGGATCGCCGATCCGGTGGTGCGGAGCGAGCTGCTCTACCAGGAGGCTCAGCAGTCCAAGAAGCGGGCGTCGGAAGCGTTCGAGCGCGGTGACCTCGAGGAAGGAAAGCGGTTGCTGCGGGCGGCCTCGTCGGATCTGGATTCTGCTTGCGCGGTGGCTCCTGACGAGCACCGTGCGGACATCGTCCGCGAGGCCGAGGAGGTCGGCGCAATGTTCCGCGACGTCGACGTGGTGGGGACCAACCACATGTCGAAGATGAGCCGCGCCTCCTACTACCGCCAGAGCAGCAAGCGAGGACGTCGCCGTCCCTCTGCGGATGAGAGCTGAGTGATGCGGCGAGGCGTCGGCGCCGTACTGCTGCTGGTTCTGTTCGTCGCGTCGTGCGCACCTCGCGCGGGTGACGGATCATGTCGACGGGGACACGCTTCGACTGGTGGCAGATCGGACCGCCGGTGCCCTGCGTGGGGGCGAGGCCAGGACCATCCGATTGCTGGAGATCGACACCCCGGAGAGCGTGGACCCAGGCGCGCCAGTCGAGTGCTACGCCCGGCGCTCGAGCGCCGCGCCCGCCCGCATGCTGCCGGTGGGGGCGCCGGTGTGGTTCCGCGCAGACCGCGACTTGCTTGATCCCTACGATCGGACCCTGCTCTACCTCTGGACGGAGGATGGCCGGTTCGTGAACCTTGTGATGGTGCGTCGGGGGTTGGCGAGGGCCGTCCTGTACGAGCCGAACGACGCCTACATCGACGTGATGCGGCGCGCGGAGGCTCGAGCGATGGCGGCGGACCGGGGACTGTGGGGAGAGTGCCGCTTCTTCGGGCAACCGTGGGTCCGTGACGCAGTTGCGGCCGTAGTCAGGGCAAGGGGGTCACCGGTTCGCCGCAGTTGTGGCACTGGGCTTGGTCCACGGGCTCGGACGAGCGGCCCTTAGTTCCGCAGTAGTCACACACCCAGGCCGTGACGTCTCCATCTTCTTCTCCATCCACGGCTCCATGGTGCCGCATGCACGGGGCGCGGGCACGGGCGCCGGTCGACCGAGCCTGGGAGCTGTCTCGACGTCAGAGCGCCGTCACGCCGACTCGGTGAGGTCGTCGGGCGCCAGGACGCACAGCGACTCGTCGTCCGCGAAGTGGATCGGCCACATCGGGACGCCCCTGAGCCGTGCGGCCTCGGTGAGGGACCGGCCCCAGGCGCGGTCGGTGGACGTCAGGAGGCCGCCTCCTGGCCGCGCGTACAGCAGGGCGACCTGGGTGCCTGGTGGCATCTCGTCGAGCAGCTGGGCACAGACCTCCATGAGTGACGCGCAGGCGGTGGGGTCGGGCAGGTCGGGGAGCTCGGTCAGCTCGACGATCAAGGAGTCGGCGGACCCGTCCGGTGGGACGAACTGCCAGTAGAGCCGGGGATAGCCGAAACCGAGCTCGCCCATCAGCGTGGACCAGCGCCGGTGCAGGTCTGCCTGGGTGGCGATGTGCGGCATGTCCTCGGGGCGCTGGAGTGGGGGAATGTCGGTCATGACGACACTCTGGCCGAGATCGGCCGAGGACGTCGGCGGTCATCCACAGGCGGGTCGTAGCGCCGCGTCGGTGTGTCGACGAAGCGCCGCGACCGGCACCGACGACCTCAGCGGTTGGAGTTGACGCTGACCCGGTCGATGGCACCGTCACTGACGTCCCAACGCTCGAGAACGTCGGCGTACACGCCGTTGCGCAGCAGCTTCGCGCAGGCACCGCGAATTGCTTCGCGCAGGCCGGGCTGGCTCTTGGCGACGACGATCCCGTAGAGCCCCGGCTCGTAGGTCGTGGTCGACGCGAGCTGGTAGTGCGACTTGGTGCGTGGGTCGTTGACCAGGAAGACCGCGGGGGGAAGGTCGTTGAGCACCGCGACAGCACGGCCGGTCCGCAGCTGTACGAGCGCGTCCGAGTTGGTCGGATAGGTCTTCACGTCGATCGGCTTGCCGGGACAGTTCCGCTGGGCGCGCCCCAGCAGGTCCACCTGCGTCGTGCCCTTCTCCACCGCGACGACCTGGCCACACAGATCCTTGATGTCGGTGACACCGGCGGGGTTGCCCCGCTGGACGACGATCGACGTACCCGCGCTGAAGTAGTTGACGAAGTCGGCTTCCTTCGCACGCTCGGGGGTGTCCGTCATGGCCGACATGCCAAGGTCGAGGCCGCCGTTCGCAACCCGGGTCAGCAGCTTGGTGAAGTCGGCGTTGACGAACTCGACGCGTACGCCGAGGACGCGTCCGATCTCGACGCCGAGGTCCGGCTCCATGCCGATGATGGTGCGGCCGTCTGGCCCGAAGGACGACATGGGCGCGTAGGACGCGTCCGTGCCGATCCGGATCACGCCACTGTCGAGCACCGACCGGGGGAGCAGGTCGTGCAGCACCGGGTCGATGCGAGCCTCCGGGGCACCCTCCACACTCGGCGTCGAGTCGGCACACGCTGCCGTCAGAGCGATCGCGAGGGTGGTGACCAGGCCAGCCACAGCGCGGAACGGAGGCGAGGAGGAGCGGGTCATCTCGTCGTCCTTCCTGACACGGCATGCGGAGTGACCGGGCCGAGTGCTCGGGCGACCTGGGTCCAGAGGGAGGGCCGGAGCCAGAGATACCCCTGCCCGTGGTCGCACCCGGCCGCCACCAGCCAGTCGGCCACTTCCTGCATCTCCACGCCCTCGGCCGTCACGACGCAGCCGAGCCGGTGACCGAGGTCGATGACCGAGCGCACGATGGCACGGTCCGCGTCGTTGCCGGGCAGTCCGGAGATGAACTTGCGGTCGATCTTGAGCTCCGCGACATCGAGCGTACGCAGCTGTGAGAGACCGGTGAAGCCGATACCGAAGTCGTCGATGGACACCGAGATGCCCTGCGCTGAAAGGGCTCCGACAACCTGGCCGGCGAGCTCGCTGTCGAAGGCCAGGGCAGTCTCGGTCACCTCGAGGTGGAGCCGGTCGGGTCGCACGCCGGCCTCCTGAAGGATCGCGCGGACACTGTCGGCGAAGAGCAGCGACGAAAGGTTCCGAGCCGAGACGTTGACCGCGACCGTCCAGTCGTGGCCGGCGGCCGTCCACGCCGTGTAGTCGGCGAGAGCACGACGGAGCACCCAGGTTGTCAGTGGTTCGATCAGCTCGCAACGCTCCGCGACCGGCAGGAACTCCGCGGGTGGGAGCAAGCCGCGCACGGGGTGCTCCCACCGGACCAGCGCCTCCACGCCGCACACCCGGCCGGAGCCGAGCTCTATCTTGGGCTGGTAGTGCAGGACGAGATCGTCGCGACCCAGTGCCTGCCGCAGCTCCCGCTGCATGACGAGGGCGTCGCTCACCGGCCGGGTGGCGGCGGGCTCGTAGATCACGATTCCGGTCGGGCCGTGCTTGCCTTGGTACATGGCGGCGTCCGCGTGCTGCAGCAGGCCTTCGACGGTGTCGGCGTCCTCGGGGTAGAAGCAGACTCCGAAGCTCGCCTCGATGGTGAGGGTGACGCCGTCGAGCGTGATCTCCTCACCCAGTTCCTGACGCACGCGCGTCAGCAAGGCGACCGTCTCATCACGGTTTCCGCCTTGCGGCAGGACCATTCCGAACTCGTCCCCACCGGGCCGGGCCACCGTGTCACCTGTGCGCACGGAGTCGCTGAGCCGCCGTCCTACGACACGAAGCAGCTCGTCGCCGGCATGGTGCCCGAGGGTGTCGTTGACCTCCTTGAAGTGGTCCAGGTCGACCAACACCAGAGCACCTCGGTCCCCGCGTCGTGCGTTCTCGAGAGCGTCCTCGGCCACCCGGCGGAACAGCTCCCGGTTGGGCAGGCCGGTCAGGGGGTCGTGGAGCGCCTGGTGCTCGTGGTCGGCGGCGTGCCGACGCAACGACCGGGTGGTCCACCAGGAGATCAGTGCGAGGACTGCGTACAGCCCGACCAGACCCCAAGCCAGCCTGGTGATCGTGGCGCGGGTGTCCGACTGCACCTTGGCCGCGATGGCCTCGTAGGGCAGGTAGACCTCGAGCACCCCGACAGCCCGGCCACTTGCCTCGGCGACCACCGGCTGGAGAACGCGGATCGCGGTCGCCGGCGCCTGTGGCCCGGCGTCGACGATGTGCGCATCAACGAGACCGTTCGCCGCCGCGTCGAACGCGGGGTCGTCGACCGTGCCGTCGTCCCTCCCGCGCCCGTCATCGGCGAAGGAGACGGTGCCGGAGAAGCTGAGCAGCCGAAGGCGGACCACCGAGCCGTGGAAGATGGCGAGGTCGGTCGCGGAGCGGAGCCGTTCACGCTCGGCGCGGCTCAGGCCCTCGGAGAGGTCCGCGCCGCTGAGGGCGGGCGCGATTGCCATCTGCTCGATGACGGTGGCCTCCGCGCGACCCTGGTCGAGAGCGTGGCTCGCGCCGTCGTTCTGGTATCCCCGCATGAGGACAGCCGCCAGCACACTCACGGGCACCAGGCTCGCGACGGCATACACCGCGAACAGGCTGGTGCCCGTTCGCCTGCGTCGACGGCTTGTCATGTGTTCGGCACAAGAGCCGGTGAGACAACTGGGGTTCTGGTGAGGGTTGGTGCCGAGACGGGCATCCACGGGTGGCGTGGACTGCGTCCTGGTACATGCTCGTTGTCCCGAAAGTACCCTTATGTCGATCCCCCCGGAGGGAAATCCGACTTTTCGCCTCGTCGTTGCGGAGCCGTCGCTGCGCCGTGGTCAACCCTCTGAACGCTCGACGCATCGTCGGGACTGAAGGTCTGAGGCCCGAGATCTTGGTCTGAGGGAGGATCGACGACATGCCGGTGCTACTCCCGGCCGTTTTCGGGAGCCCGACGCGGCTCTCCCCGGGCTGGACCTGCCGGTCGAGGAGCCCGGCCTCTTCGGCGAGGGGTGAGACGGGCCTGACGAGGGCTGAGGTGCAGTTGCCCGAAGCCGAGACCGCCCAGAAGCATCGGGCTTACCCTCGTAGGGCCCACGGGAGGGGAACCATGAGTGCAGGGTCGTCCGCGCACTACGAGGCGCAGCGATCCCTGCTCGAGGCCGGGGAGTACGAACGCCTGGCCCGTGAGGCCCACGACCAGGCCCGCCGCTACGACCTGGCCGCTCGCGGCGAGGCGTCCGTCGCCGGCAGACTTCGGGCTCTGGAGGCACTCGGCTGGACCGTTCTCCCTGACCGGCGATGGGCGGGATCCAAGCGGGCGAACGTCGACTGCCTGCTCGTCGGACCCGGTGGCGTCGTCGTCGTGGACGTGAAGGCCTGGCGTGCTCTGGAGGTGCGCAACGGCAGTCTCTTCTGTGAGGACGAGTGCCGCGACGACGAGATCTCCAAGCTGCTGGGCCTCGTCGACCGGGTGCAGGACTGCGTCAGACCGGCGGGGCTGACGCGGCAGGCGCTGTGGCCGGCCCTGGTGTTCGCTGGGCGCCATGTCTCCGCTCGGACGCAGGGCGTCCAGCTCCTCGGGGACGGTGGCGTCGCCTCGTGGGTGACCCGGTTGGGACACCGGCTGGACCCCGACCAGGTGACTCGGGTCTGCGCGTTGGTCGAGGAGGACTTCCCGGCGTACGACGCCGCTCCGCACGCCGCCGTACGCGTCCCGAGGCTCCGGATGGTGATGCCGGCACGCAAGCCCATCCAGACCGAGACGCTCTTCGACGTGCAGGAGCTCACCGACTCCCTCCTCGAGGCCGCGCTTGCCGCACCGATCGAGTCGTGGATGACGTTCCTCCATCCCGACCAGCTGCGTCTGGTGAGCAGCAGCCACAGCGGTCCTTCTCGACTTCGCGGTCCTGCAGGGACCGGCAAGACGGTCGTCGGCCTGCACCGGGCCCTCTACCTGGCCGAGCGCAGCACGAAGCGGATCCTGTTCGTCACCTTCGTCAGGACGCTGCCGGTCGTTCTCGGCGGGCTGTGCGAGCGGATGTCCCCGACGGCTCGCGCGAACGTCGAGTTCACCGGTATCCATCAGCTCGCCCTGGCCATCCTCCAACGGGCCGGCACCCGGCCCCGCATCGACGGCACGAAGATCACCCGGGCCTTCTCCGAGGCGTGGATCTCGGTGGGCCAGCACGGTCGTCTCAGCAGGCTCGACGAGCGGTCGAGCTACTGGAAGGAGGAGATCGACTACGTCATCAAGGGTCGTGGTCTGACGGACTTCGACGACTACGCGTCGCTGACGCGCACGGGTCGACGGACCCCGATGCGAGTTGAGGACCGCGAGGACATGTGGAGCCTGTTCGTCGAGTACGAGCGGCGGCTCGACGCGCTGGGCGTGCACGACTTCACCGACGTGCTCATGTTGGCGCGCGACGCCGTGCGCGAGGGAGACGTCGAGCTCGACTACGGCGCCGTGATCGTCGACGAGGTGCATGACCTCAACCTGGTCGGGCTGGAGCTGCTCCATGCGATCTCCGGGGACGGGCCGGACGGCCTGCACATCATCGGTGACGGTCAGCAGGCGGTCTATCCGGGTGGCTTCACGCTGACCGAGGCGGGTATCTCTGTCACCGGCCGTGCGACCGTGCTCAGGACGAACTATCGCAACACCGTTGAGATCCTCGACGCCGCGTCGCGCCTGGTCTCGACCGACGAGTTCGACGACCTCGAGGGCGGTCTCTCGGCGGGCGAGCGCGAGATCGACGTGATCCGGCACGGTCCGGCCCCCCTCGTGGTGCACGCGTCGAGCCGGCGCAGTCTCGAGGTGTCGCTGACGAAGCGGATCCTCGACACAGTTGCTCACCTGCGAGTGCCTCTCGGTGACATGGCGGTGCTCGTGCACACGCGTGCGGAGCTGGCCCACTACGCCGAGGTCCTGCGTCGCGCCGGGATCGCCCATATCGACCTCCAGGACTACGACGGCGTGACCAGCGACCGGGTGAAGGTGGGGACGTTCAAGCGGGCGAAAGGGCTGGAGTTCAAGTTCGTTCTCATCCCCGTGATGCGTCCAGGACCCCTGGGGCAGTGGTCGGGCGAGTCCGACGACTCGTATCGGGAGCGCGCCGAACGGACGAGGCGCGAGCTGTATGTCGGCATGACGCGAGCGCGCGACGGGTTGTGGCTCGGCTACCTCCCGGACTGACCCCTCCGGACCGGATTGTGCACACCGACGTACGTCGGCGTCAGTCATCCACAGGACCGCAGGCTCGACCTGTGTTTCCGGTGTGGCACCCGTGAGGCTCGTGCATCGACGAGAGGGGCCGACATGGGCTACACCACCGACTACATCGGGCGCATCGACATCGAGCGGATCCTCAAATGAGGCGGAGATCGCCTACCTCGTGGCTTTCAGCGAGTCCCGGCGATGCGTGCGTCCGGGCGGCCCGTACGCCGTACCGGACGATCCCCGGGCCGACGACCACCGGAGTTTTCCGCGCAACACCTACAACGTGCCGCCCGACGGTCAGCCGGGGCTGTGGTGCGACTGGGTGCCCTGCAGGGACGGTTGCTGCCTCGCCTACAACGGGGTGGAGAAGTTCTACGGAGGGGTTGCGTGGCTCCGCTACCTGATCGACCACTTCCTCAAGCCGGGCGCGGAGGCGTCACATTCGCAGGACCCGACCTTCGCGAACTTCGGCTTCGACCACGTGCTCGAGGGGATAGTGGTGGGCTGCCGGCGCGACAACAAGGAGCTGTTCGCGATCCAGGTCACGGACAACCGGGTGCGCGAGACGGTGCTGCGGCCGGCCGACCGGCGCTACCTCGACTCCCCACCACTTGCCTACGAGGAAGCCATCGACCGCGACCTGTCACCGCGGCAGCGTCGGCGCCGCGAGCGCGAGGGCCAGGTGCTGCCGTTCACCCGCAACACCGGCGCCTGATGGTGACCTGCTGCCCGCTTGGTGCTGGGCGGCGACTCGATGCCGCTCGACCTCGGCCGGGAGCGACGCGTCTTCTCCAAGCACCAGAAAATTGCGCACGCCCATCAGTACGGCGGTTGTGCGAGCGCCAACTGTGACAGGCCGCCCTCTCAGACGCAGACGCATCATCTCGATGCCTGGCACAAGGGCGGGAGGACGGACCTGAAGCGCGGCATCCCACTGTGTCCACCCCATCACCACATGGCCGATCTCCCCGAGTCGTGGAACATGACGTTCATGCCCGACGGCCAGGTCCGGTTCAACCGCCGAAGATAGCAGTCACAGTCACCCCTGATGTCAGCTCGGTTGGTCCTTCGTGCGGTGCAGCAGCCAGTCCTGACCGGTGCGGATCAGGGCGTAGCGCACCGACTCGTCCCGACCATGCAGGACGAACAGCATCCGCCGCTCGGTTCTGTCCTCGTCCTGCCACCAACCGATGTCGGCGATCGACTTGTCGGCATCCTCGTAGGTCAGGTGGTCGAGCGCGTGATCGGCGACGGCGACGGCGAGCCGGTTGTCAGAGCTGTCGGGAGGAAGGCCCCGGGGCACGGCCCACGAGCGCAGCATGCCGTCCTGCTCGAGACGCAGGTCGAAGTGCCGTCGGGGTTTCCGATGGTCGTGCAGCACGAACGCCGGCCGGCTCGGTCGCTCGATCATCCGGGTCACCGGGACATCCGGGTCACCGGGGTCATCCGGGTCACGGGGTCATCTGGCTCGGACGACGAACGGCGGCTCGAGGAGCTCGTTGGTCGGACTCATCGCGGTCATCGGGTGTGGCTCACCGCTGTCGAGGAAGCCGGCGAACGGCGTCATCCGGGCCTCGTCGCCGTCGATCTCGATGACCAGCAGATGCGCCTGCGCGGCCCAAGCCGTCGTACCAGCGTCGGCGAAGCCGTCCGGCACCTCTTCTCGAAGCTTGGCGCCCGAGCCGGAGACCACGTAGGTCCGGCCGTCGACCTCGCTGATCTGGAAGTTGTGCTCGTGCCCGGCCAGGACGAGGCGTACGCCAGCGCGGTCGAACAGCGGCATGAACGTCTCGCTCATCTCGTCGTCGTTGTGGTGCGAGGGTCCGGCACAGAACATCGGGTGGTGGGAGAACGGGATCTGCCAACGCGCATCGGGGTGGTCGAACGTGCTGCCCAGCCACTCCTGGTGCTCAGGGGCCTGGAAGAACCGGTGCACCCCTTCGTCCGCGCTGTCCAGCGAGGTGTCGAGGCAGACCAGCTGTAGGTCTTGGCCGTAGTGCAGCCGATAGAACAGCCCGGGCTCCACGGAGGTGCGGTCGCTCTTGTCGTGGAAGCGCTCGTGCAGGTGGAAGTTGTCCTCGAGCTGTGCCCTGTCGTCGCTTCCCTCGGTGTCGGTCGCATCGTGGTTGCCGATGGCGGGGAAGAACGGCACCCGCGCAAGGACGTAGCGGTAGGGCTGGAAGAAGCTGGAATACCAGTCGTCGTCCTCGCCGCCGCTCTCGTCGTCGACGTGACCCTGCTCGCCCTGGTAGATGTTGTCGCCGAGCGAGATGACGAACCGAACGTCCTCGTGGGTCACCAGGTGATCGAGCACCTCTGCCACCCGGCGCTGTCGACGGCTGGACTCCGCGTCCGACCTGATGCCCACGCCGTAGTCACCGAGCGCGACGAACTTCGTCGTCGGCGTGGCGTCGTCCGGACGCGGCCAGGTGCGGAAGCGCAGGTCGTAGCTCCGTCCGGCCGGAGCCAGGTCGTAGCCGCCCCGTCTGCTCGGGACCCAGTCCCATCGCTCGCCGGCGGCCCACTCCTCGCCGTCGACCAGGACCCGATACGTGTAGTCCGTGTCCGGCTCCAGGTCAGCCGCCCAGACCCACGCTTTGTCCGAGGTGGAGACCTCCGCGGCGAGCGACCCGTCGGCGTCGATCACCTGCACGGTGGCGTCACCGAATGGTTCGGCGCTGCTGCCCACGCAGGTACGGCGGCCGGCGATCTCGGCGAGCTGCTGGTCGTCGACGATCTCCCACCGTTGTTCCGGTGTGTCACGTGTGAAGACGAAGGCTCCCCAGGCGATCAACGCCCGGTCATGGGAGAGGTCGACCAGGTGGACGAACGGCTCGCTGTGGACTTCCCGGCTCGACACGGTCACGGGTGTTCGGACCGGTGGTGGCTGCTCATCTGTCCAGAGTAGGGCTGAGCCGGCCCTCGTGCGACGGGAGGCCGCGGGTTTCACGCCGGTCGGTCCCGGGTAGGCGACGACTGCTTCACCGCACCGCGTCGCCTCGTCGGCGGCGGTATCCGGACCCGACCGACCCTGGAGGATCCCATGTCGAATCCGCCCCTGACTTCTCGCCTGCGACCCATGGCGTGGGGAGCCGCCCTTGCCCTGTCCCTACCTCTGCTCACCCATGCGGGGATCGCTACGGCCGCGCCGGCTCCCGTCGTGAGCACGTCCTGACGCGCCCTTTCGCAGCATCGACGGCCGTTATCTGGTGACGTTGGCCGGCTCGGAGACGCCGACCGGGTTCGACCTCGCCGGATCGACGGCCGCCGTACGCACCCTCGTCACCGCCGCCGGAGGCAGCGTCGTCAGCGACCTGTCCGACCAGATCGGTGTGGTCGTGGTCGAGGCGGCCGATCCGGACTTCATGGGCGTCGTGCAGCAGTCACCGCTGGTCGAGTCCGTGGGCAACGACTTCGCGGTGAAAGTCCACGCCTCCGACGCCCCGGAGCCCTCGGCGGACCCGCTGGAAGGCATGCAGTGGGACATGCAGCAGATCCGGACCGAGCAGGCGCACTCGAAGCAGGCCGGCATCCCCGCGGTGGACGTCGGAGTCCTCGACAGCGGGATCGACGGCCGACACGTCGACTTCACGAAGGGCGGCGTGTCCAACGTGGACTGCGCGCGAGGCCGCGACTCGCTCGCGTCGCTGCCGCCCGGTGTCGCCGTCGGGACGCCCGACCCCTGCATCGACAACCAGTTCCACGGCACGCACGTCGCCGGCACGATCGGTGCCCGGGCCAACGGGCTCGGCATCGTGGGGGTTGCCCCGAACGTCACGCTCGTGCCCGTCAAGGTGTGCGACTCGAGTGGCTACTGCTACGCCAGCCCGGTCGTGGACGGCATCACCTATGCCGGCGACCAGCAG
>JBPCND010000035.1:0-2580 GCA_051001655.1 Nocardioides sp.
CACCGCCGAGTCCACCTACGCCACCACCAACGGCGCGTCCTCCGCCTCGACCGGAGCGACCTCCGACCCGGACGGAGCGACCTCCGACCCGGACGGAGCGACCTCCGACCCGGACGCCGCGGATGGACCGCTTCGCGGCAAGCGCCGGCACGACCGGCATGACATCGAGGGCACGAAGGCCAGCGAGGTCAGCGGCGGGACCTACGAGGCGGGCGACAACGTCGAGGACACTGCCGCCGAGGACCCTGCCGTCGACGAGACCGACGACCCGGGCGGTGCAGGTTTCGACGAGGCGGCAGCTGACGCCACCGAGGAGCCCAAGGCGCCGACGACACCGGACGACCCGGCCGAGCGCACGACTCCCAAGGACGCCTGACCGCCGAAATCCAGTGGCCGAGGGGGACCGCCCAGGCTCGACGCTGGCGCCCATGGGAGCCGAGGTGCCACTTCCGCCCGGGCACGTGCTGCAGCGCCCGCGGGTGGCCGACGTGGACGAGATGCTCGCGCTGGTTCACGCCTGCGACATCGCCGCAGTCGGCTTCGCGGACTTCTCCGCCGACGACGTACGGGAGTGGTTCGAGGCGCCGTTCACCCGACCCGACCGGCACGCCGTACGAGCAGTGGCTGGTCGCCCGGGTGGACGGCGCGGTCGTCGGTGTCCTGCGGTGCGCGGACCGGTCCGCAGACGGTGGCGGATGGGTCCGCAATCTCGGTGTGCTGACCGCGCACCGCGGCCTCGGCATCGCCCGCGTGCTGCTCGACCGTGCCTTTGCCACGTTCCACGCCCGGGGCTTCACCTGGGCCGGGCTCGGCGTGGACCGGGCGAACGAGACCGGCGCCCACCGCCTGTACGAGTCCGCCGGCATGCGCCTTCAGTTCCAGGCCGACGCCTGGGAGCTCACCGTCCCGGCTGCGACGGCGACCACACCGGCCGTCTGAGGCTCACGGTAGGCATGACGCGCCGGTGAGCCGCTCGTCCTCGACGGCGACCTGTGGTTGGCGATGCTGTGGGGTTCGGTCAAGGCCGCCGACCTCGTGCGTGACCCCAGGCTGCAGGTGCACAGCATCGTCACCGGCCGGGACGGTGGGCCGGGTGAGGTCAAGTTTTCGGGGGACGGCTGAGCCGGTCGACGACGAGCCGGTGCAGCGCCGGTACGCGGCGACGGTGACCGCCGAGCTCGGCTGGAAACCGCAGGTCGGCCGGTTTCACCTGTTCCGGGTGGATCTCCACGACGTGACGTACCTGCGCTACGACGACGCGAACGGGGACCAGTACCTCGTCCGGTGGCCGCAGATGCGCGAGGTCGTCCGGCGCGGGACTTCTGCGACGACCCTCGGCCCGCCCGAGCCTGGCCATGACGTGCTCGCACCGGCCGCCCGCTGCTTTGCACGCGCCTGCGGTCAGGCGATGGTGGCGACGACGCCGGCGGTGTTGAGCAGGTCGGCGATCGTGAAGTCGTCGTTACTGCCGTAGGTGGGGGTCCAGTCCGGGTCCTGGCGCAGGTAGGACTGGCGGTCGCCCTCGATCAGCCCGACGAGCACCTCGGCCACGATGCGGCCACCGACCGGTCCGAGGTGCTCGCCGTTGGCCATCACGTCGGCCTCGCGCAGGACGTAGAACCACAGCGGCGTCCGCAGGTGCAGCGAGAGATCCTCGAGGTCCTGCAGATCACCCGGAACGAGCTCGGGCAGGTTCATCGCGCGGGCGACCCGCTGGCCGGACGGAACGCTCATCGTCAGCGCGCGAAGCAGGTTGCGGCTGGCCAGTGACGTCGCTGTCCCTGGTGGCTGGCCCATGAGGTTGAACAGCACGCTGGACAACGTGGCGTCGATCTTCTTGTTCTGCTTGACCCGCCCGTCGCCGAAGTCGAAGAAGGTCTGCCAGTCGATGAACCGGCGCGGCGCGCGGACGCCACCTCGAAGATCGGCGGGGTCGCTCGGGTCGGCCGCAGCCGGGTCGAAGATCAACGCGAAGAACTGCTGCGTCGGGTCGGTCCCGCTGGTGCCGAAGTTCGCCCGGTAGCTCGGCCGGACCTGCGAGTGCCCGACTCGGTAGGCCGCCACCGAAAACTCGACCGAGATGAACGGGTCGTTGCGCCACTTGTAGTGCTTGCGGCCGTTGGTCAGCACGTCGTCGGCAGTCGCGGCGCCGACCGTGGCCGGCAGGAACTCTCGCAGGATCAGCCACTGGTAGTGCCAGCGGACGATCCGCTGGGCCTCGGCGAAGATCTCGTCAGCGGTGAAGCCCGCGCCGAGCTCGGCCTTGACGTCGGCGATCACCACTTTGTGGAAGCGCAACAGCGCGAGGTGCAGCTGCGACACGATCAAGTTCTCGTCGTTGCGCGGGTCGCCGGTCAGCGCGACCAACTGGGAGTTCCGGGGCAGGTCGCGACGTGCTGAGCCGTCGACGGACACCGCCCCCGACCCCGGGATCTCCTCGGTCAGCATCGTCGTACGGCCGCCGTCAACGGTCCGGTCGTAGAGCTGCGGGGAGACGCCAGGTCCGCCGCCGTACACGCTGTCCAGGTCCAGCGCCGGGATCCGGAAGTTGCGGATCGACTCGGGGTCCTGCCGCCGGGC
>JBPCND010000036.1:0-4673 GCA_051001655.1 Nocardioides sp.
GGACCGAGCGGGCGTACGCCGGCCGCGTCCCAGCCAGCCCGCAGGTCGGCGTCACCACCAGCGACGAGCCGACTGTCGCGGGGTCCAGGCCTAGCCTGTCGAGGAGCCGGAGCACCCGCTCGGTCACGTCCCGGTCCGACGGCAGTCTTCCTACGGGCTCGGTCGACGGCACGACCCCCAGGTGCACCGGGGCGCCGATGTCTAGCAGGGCGGCCACCGAGTCGAAGGCGGCCGGCGCCAGCACGTCGAGGTCCACCGAGACACCGTCGGCGCCGGCCCCGACCAGCAGGTCGACCGGCACCTCGCTTGCGCAGCAGTGCACGATCGACCGGGCTCCCGAGGAGGCGATCGCCGCGAGCACCCATTCCAGGGCCGGGGAGGCCGCCGGGTCGTCGACATGGCGGTGCCGGTGGAAGCCGGAGGCCGTGGGGACTTCACCGGCAAGGACGGCGGGGAGTCCCGGCTCGTCGATCTGCACCGTCAGCTCGGCACCCGGGATCCGGCGACGGACGTCGGCGACGTGATGGCGTAGCCCCTCAGCGAGCGCCTCGGCCAGCTCGCGGCGGGCGCCGTAGTCGGAGAGCACCTTGTCGCCGCGGGGCTTCTCCACGGTGGCGGCGAGCGTCCACGGGCCGGCCACCTGGATCTTGAACGTCCCCGTGTAGCCCTGGGTCAGCTCCTCGACGACGTCGAGGTCCTGGGCCAGCAGCGACCGGGCCCGCCGCAGGTCCAGGCCCGGGGAGCCTGTGCTGCCGGTCAAGCGCCACCCGGCCGGCTGGAGGTCAGCGTCGAGGTCGGCCAGCGCGGCGAGCGCCCGGCCGGTCAGGTCGGCGTGTGGACCGCGGGCGGGCAGCTCCGGCAGGTGCGGAAGGTCCCGAAGCTCGCCGAGCACCAGCCGGACGGCCTCGGCGTACTCCGTGCCGGGCATCGACCCGACGCCACTCGCACGCGTCATGCGTGCACGGGGACGCGTCGGGTGGCGCTGATCGTGGCGGAGCCGACGACCCGGGTGCCGTCGTAAACCACCACGGCCTGGCCAGGCGCGATCCCCTGTGCCGGGTCGAGCAGGTCCACCTCGACGATCTCGTCGTCGACCCGGACCACCGCCCGGTGCTCGGCGCCGTGCGCCCGCAGCTGCACCGTGCCGCGCAGCGGGCCCTCCGGGACCGACCCGCACCAGCGCGGCCGGATTCCGGTGATGCCGTCGATCGACAGCGCCTCGCGTGGCCCGACTGTCACGGTTCCGGACACCGGCTCGATGTCGAGCACGTAGCGCGGTGCGCCGTCCGCGGCCGGACGCCCGATCCGAAGACCCCGGCGCTGGCCGACGGTGAACCCGAAGGCGCCACCGTGGCTGCCCAGCACCTCTCCCGACTCGTGGTCGACGATCTCCCCCGAGCCCGCACCGAGCTTCTCGCGCAACCAGCCACCGGTGTCGCCGTCGCTGATGAAGCAGATGTCGTGGCTGTCGGGCTTGGCGGCGACAGCCAGCCCTCGTCGCGACGCCTCCACGCGGACCTCGGACTTGTGTGATCCGCCGAGAGGGAACACCGAATGCGCGAGCTGCTGCTGGGTGAGCACTCCGAGCACGTAGGACTGGTCCTTGCCCATGTCGACGGCACGGTGCATCTCGACCAGCCCGTCGCGCCCGGAGACGAGCCGGGCGTAGTGCCCGGTGGCCACTGCGTCGAACCCGAGAGCCAGCGCGCGGTCGAGGACGGCGGCGAACTTGATCTTCTCGTTGCAGCGCAGGCACGGGTTGGGGGTACGCCCGGCGGCGTACTCGTCCATGAAGTCCGCCACGACGTCTTCGTGGAACCGCTCGCTCAGGTCCCAGACGTAGAAAGGGATCCCGATCACGTCGGCGGCTCGACGGGCGTCGTTCGCGTCCTCGATCGTGCAGCAACCGCGGGCGCCCGTGCGGTAGGACTTCGGGTTCCGCGCCAAAGCCAGATGGATACCCGTCACCTCGTGCCCCGCCTCGGCGGCGCGGGCGGTGGCGACCGCGGAGTCGACACCACCGGACATGGCAGCCAGCACGCGCATCGCGCTCAGCCCGCAGCCTTCTTAGTGGCCGATCCGGCACCGCCGACGACACCGGCCGCGCGGGCGCGCTCCACGACCGGACCGATCGCCTCGACCAGGGCGTCCACGTCGGCCTGGATGGAGGTGTGGCCGAGAGAGAAGCGGAGCGAGGACCGGGCCTGCTCCTCGTTGCGACCCATGGCAAGCAGGACGTGGGAGGGCTGCGGGACGCCGGCCGAGCAGGCCGATCCGGTCGAGCAGGCGATGCCGCGGGCGTCGAGCAGCATCAGCAGCGAGTCGCCTTCGCAGCCGGGGAAGGTCAGGTGGGCGTTGCCGGGCAACCGGTGGTCGACCGCGCACATCGGGTCACCGTTCATCGCGGCGTCGGGCACCCGCGCGAGCACCCGCTCCACCAAGTCGTTGCGCAGCGCGCAGATCCGGTCGAAGTGCTCGGCCTGGCGCTTAACGGCGAGCTCGACCGCGGTGGCGAACCCTGCGATCGCGGGGGCGTCCAACGTGCCGGATCGGACGTCGCGCTCCTGGCCACCACCGTGCTGGAGGGGAGCCAGGGCGAGCTCCCGGCGCACGACGAGCGCCCCGACGCCGTACGGTCCGCCGACCTTGTGCGCGGTGAGCGTCAGCAGGTCGACGCCGCTGGCGGCGAAGTCCACCGGGACCTGTCCGACGGCCTGGACGGCGTCGGTGTGGACCGGGATGCCGTGCGCGTGGGCGACGTCGACGACGTCGGGCAGCGGCTGGATGGTGCCGACCTCGTTGTTGGCCCACATCACGCTCACCAGCGCGATACCGTGCGGATCGCGGTCCACCGAAGCCCGGAGCGCGTCTACGTCGAGCCGGCCGAGGGTGTCCACGGGCAACAGCTCGACCTCGGCGTCCTCGTGCTCGGCCAACCAGTTCAGCGGGTCGAGCACGGCGTGGTGCTCGACGGCGGTGGACAGGATCCTGGTGCGACCCGGGTCCTCGTCGCGTCGAGCCCAGAACAGTCCCTTCACGGCGAGGTTGTCGGACTCGGTGCCTCCCGAGGTGAACACCACCTCACCAGGTCTTGCTCCCAGCGCGGCAGCGATGCGCTCCCGCGACTCTTCTACGACCCGTCGGGCGGCCCGGCCGGACGCGTGCAATGACGAGGGGTTGCCGGTGCGGACCAGCTGCTCGGTCATCGCCGCGACTGCCTCCGCGAGCATCGGGGTGGACGCCGCATGGTCGAGATAGACCAGATCCGCGGCAGCTGGAGCGGTCGACGCCGGGGTGGGTGCGGCCGTGCGGGAGAGGTCGTTCATGGCGCTCCCAGACTACGGCGTCGAGGGGCGGGGGCCTCGACCGCGGGGCGCTGCAGCGGGATCGGCCGCAAGGCGCTCGGTCCAGGGATGGCCGGGGTGCAGCCGTCGTACCTCCTCCCTGAGCCAGGTCCGCTGCTGGGCCGTCAACAACGGCCAGGCGTTCGTGAGGTCGATGTCGTCCTTCGCGCGGTGCTGCTTGGCCTTGAACAACAGCGCAACCTCGGGATCGAGGTACCTGATGCCGTCGTCGGCCACCCACGTGACGTCCTCGAGGTCGGCGACGAAGGACTCGTCGCGCTTGGACTGCCACCGGCCGTCGAGGCTGGGGTTCAGGATGCAGTCGATGCGCCAGGGCGAGCGGGCGTCGACGCGCATCCAGATCTGGCTCTGCGGGTGCAGCGGCTCGGGATGCTCGTCGTCGATGATCCGGAAGGTGCCGCCGTCGTTGCTCCACAGGTGGAAGACGCCACCGAGCTGCTCGCGGAGCCTGGGGACGTCCTCGTCGAAGATCACCAGGTCGATGTCCTCGTGGAAGCGGTGGACGCCGGTGAACGCCTCCAGAGCATGTCCACCGACCAGCCACCAGGGGCGGTCGAAGCCGGTCATGAGCTCCCGGAGCTGTGTCGGGGTCAGTGGGTCCCAGTCGCCGTAGACGTCGGTGAACGCGAGGTCCTCCGCGTCCGGCTGCCAGGCTGATGACCTCATCGGCTCAGTATGGCGATCAGTGCCCGGTGGTCGCTGCCGCTCACGTCCGCGGTCTCCGTGCGGAGGACCTGGTAGCCCTGGTCGACGAGCACATGGTCGATCGCGAACATCGGCGGCACACCGAACCCCAGCACCGACGGGCCGGTGTCGGCCGGCCACGTGGGTTGCCAGCGTGATCCCGCCTCCGCGGCCGCGTCGTGGAGACCCAGGTCGGCCAGCTCGTGCAGGACCGCGTGGTCGGTCGTGGCGTTGAGGTCCCCCACCACCAGCAGTGCGCCCGCACCTGCCCGGTCGGCCGCCGCGGCCCGGATCGCCCGGTGGTCCTCGAGCCAGTCGGCTCCGTCGCCGACCGGTGGCCGCGCATGCACCGCGAGGACCTGCAGGTCCCCGACCGTGATCGCATAGCCGCCGAGGCCGGTGTCGAGGACCTCCACCTCACCGATCGCGGCCTTGGTAAAGACCATCGTGCCTGAGAACCCGGGCTGCGGGTCGCCGGCCGAGTGCGGGAAGGCCTCGTCGAGACCGGCCGCCTCCAACCCCGCGAGCACCCCCGGGTCGATCTCCTGCACGACGAGGATGTCGACGCGGTTGTCGACGGCGAGCTCCACGACCCGGTTCGGCGAGCCGGCGCCTGCCTTCACG
>JBPCND010000037.1:0-9597 GCA_051001655.1 Nocardioides sp.
TCGGCCGACAGGGGCGGAGTGGACGGACGCAGCCGGGAGCTGTTCCGCATCGAACCAGAGGCCGGGGTGCCGCTCGAGACCACGCTGGACCTCGGCCTGCAGACGCTTGCCGAGCGGGTGCTCGCCGACGTCGGGCCGGCCAGCGCCCTGGTCGCCATCGCGCCGTCGACGGGGAATCTCCTGGCGGCGGCCAGTGGCCCCGGCGGTGGTGGTCTGTCGACGGCCACGGTCGGCCAGTACGCCCCCGGATCCACCTTCAAGGTGGTCAGCACCCTGGCTCTGCTCCGCAACGGGCTGACTCCGGAGAGTCGGGTGTCCTGCCCAGCCACGACCGTCGTCGATGGCAAGTCGTTCAAGAACTACGACGACTACCCCGCGACCGGACTCGGCACGATCACACTGCGCCAGGCCGTCGCGAACTCCTGCAACACCGCTTTCATCACCCAGCGGAACCGGGCCGAGGACCTCGCCGGTGCGGCTGCCGCACTGGGCCTCGGTCGGGATTTCGACCTCGGGTTCCCGGCCTACTTCGGACAAGTCCCGGAGGCCGCCTCGGAGACGTCGGCCGCCGCTGCGGTGATCGGCCAGGGAGAGGTCCTCGCCTCACCGATGGCGATGGCGGCCGTGGCGGCATCGGTCGCCGGCGGGAGGACCGTCGTACCCCATCTGTTGCCTGAGTTCGCACCCGATGCCGACGCCGAGCAGCCGCTGACCGAATCTGAGGCAGGCGTCCTGCGCGGCCTGATGCGGGCGGTGGTGACCGAGGGCAGCGGCGCCCCGCTCGGTGACCTCCCCGGTCCGCCGGTCCTGGCCAAGACCGGCACCGCGGAGTTCGGCGATGAGGAGCCACTCAAGACGCATGCGTGGATGATCGCGGTGCAGGGCGACCTCGCGGTGGCGGCCTTCGTCGACGTCGGTGTGTCCGGTTCGCAGACCGCCGGCCCGCTGATCGAACAGTTCCTCCGCGGGATCCGCTGAACTCAGGTACAGACACGCACGCGATCTAGGTACGCCTACTCTGTATTCCCCTCGATCGAGCCGCCACGCTGGTGGCATGACCACCACACAACCCCAGCCCCACCCGCGGTCCCGCGCCGTCGTCGCCGCGCTGGTCGACGCCGGGTTCCTTGACCCCGTCCGCGCCACCGAGGCCGACCTGGTCGTCTCCTCTGCACTCGGGGCGGCTCCGCCCGGCGCCGGATCGCTGGGGCGCCGGATGGCGGAGGTCGCCGGGTACGTCGGCGGGGCGTTCGTCCTGGGTGCCGGCATGCTGTTCTTCGCCAACTCCTGGTCCGACCTGAGCCTCGGTCAACGCGTCGGCCTGTTGCTGGTGATCAGCCTGGTCCTGGTCGCCGCCGGTGGTGTCCTCGCCGCCACCGCCGGTGGACGCGCTGCGCTCCGCTCGCCGTCCGAGGCGGTCCGGCGCCGCCTCACGTCGGTGCTGTTGACCGGCGCGGCAGGATCGGCCGCCTTCGGGGTCGGTCTCCTGCTCGGCGACCGGATGGACAACCAGGAGCTCGGCGTGATGCTGGCCGCCGGAGTCGGTCTCGTGGTGGCGCTGGCGGGCTACCTCCTCGCCCCGACGACCGTGGGCCAGCTCGGGGCGGCCGTCGCTGCCTTCGTGATGGTGCCGAGCGGGACGTCCGGGCTGTCCTCCGGGGACGGGTTCAGCGCCGTCCTGTTCGGAGCGATCGTGCTGGCCATCGGCGTGCTGTGGCTGCTGGCCACCGGGGGTGGGCTCTGGCAGGAGGTGCTGTCAGGCCGTGTGATTGGGCTGACCCTCGCGCTGGTCGGCGCTCAGATCCCGATCGTGTCCGAGCATGAATGGGTCGGCTACCTGTTGACCGGTCTCGTTGGTGTCGTCGCGTTCGGCGGCTACCTGGTCACGCGGTCCTGGCCCTACCTGACCGCCGGCGTGATCGGTCTGACCGTTGCCGTTCCCGAAGCGGTCAACGACTTCTCCGGCGGCTCGTTCGGTGCTGCCGGGCTGTTGCTCCTCACCGGAGTCACGCTACTGGTCGCCGCGCTGCTCGGGCTGCGGCTGCGCCAGGAGGTCAAGGACCAGCAACCCGCCTGACCGGTCCCAGGGATTGTGCGCCCGGACCCCGAGTCGGCGCGTCTGCACGCCCGAAACCGGTCGAGTCGGCGCGTCTGCACGCAGTCACGTCGTCACCGGTTGCGTGCCCTCGCTGCTCAGACTGCCCCAAAGTGCGGAAGGCGCTGCTCTGCGAAACGCAATGCCGCAGGCTTGTTCACATGCTGATTGCGCAGCCGCTCGCCAGCCGACGGACTTGGGGAAGCCGCCACCCTCCCATGCCCATGCTCATGGCCTACCGCCGCGGCACACCCGGTGCCACCGCAGGACAATACGGGCGGGGAAGATGTCCTGGCACGGACGGTGCTGGCCCGTTGGGACGTGCGGATGCGCCGACTCGGGTCGGTTGGGACGTGCGGATGCGCCGACTCGGCACCGGGGTCGCGGGGAAAGGGGGAAGGGGTGGCCCGGAGGCCACCCCTTCCCGTTCCGTGCTGTGCGCTGCGCGTCGGTCAGACCGTCACGGTGTGTTGCTGATCCGATCGGTCGCGGTCGGGGTGTACGGGTCATGCGCCCCGAGGTAATCCGCGAGGCTGTCGATGTCCAACCCCCCCACGAGCTTGTCGTCGCCTTCGGCCAGCGTGGAGAATCCGTCGCCACCGTCAGAGAGGAAAGAGTTGACCACGACCCGGTACGTCGTCCCCGGGACCAGCACCTCGCCGGCGGCAACCGTGCCATCGCCGTTGGCGTCAACCAGCACGTCGCCCACGACCGCGTTTCCGGTGCCGGCCGCGTCGGAGAGGTCCCAGGTGTACTTCAGGCCGGAGACCTGGAGGACCTTGTACACCGTCGGGTCGGAGCTCTCGTTGAGGCCGTTCCACTGCTCGTTCAGCACATCGAGGATCTGCTGGCCGGTCAGGTCCATGCTGACGACGTAGTTGTTGAACGGCTGCACCGAGAACGCCGCCCCGTAGTCCACGTCGTTGTTCTCGTCCTCGACGAGGTCGGCTCGGATTCCACCCGGGTTCATCAGGGCGACGACCGGAGCCTTGCCGTCCTTGATTGTGCTCGGGTCGGCCACCTGTCCGTCTGCGATGAGGTTGCCGAGGGCGGAGTCCCGGCCGTTGGGATCCGCATCACGGGTGACCCTGTCCGGTCCCGTCGCCAAAGGGGCGATGTGGCCGAGGACTTCGTTGGAGATCGGCTCGACCAGGGCCTTGTAGCGGTTGATCAGTGCGGTGATCGCGTCATCGGCCTCGGTGCCGTCGGAGTTCGTGACGATGTGGTTCGTCGCGCCCACCGCCCTGCGCACGATCTCACCGTTCCTGCGCCTGATCTTCAGGTTGATCTCGGTGACCACGCGGCCGATCGAGTAGGCGCTGGTGATCATCCGCTTGCGCCCGTTGGGGTCCCGCACCGTGCAGGTGTAGGGCTGGTGGGTGTGGCCGGAGATCACGAGGTCGACCTCGGGGTGCAGTGCCTTGGCGATGTCGAGACCCGGACCGGCGCCGTTCTCACAGGCGTTGATGTCCGTGATGTCCGTGGGGGCGAGGCCCTCGTGCAGCAGCACGACCACGGCGTCGATGCCCCTGGCGCGGATCTTGGGGATCAGCCGGTCAACCGTCTTGACCTCGTCGGTGAACCTCAGACCCGCGACGCCGGACTTCGTCACGATGTTGGGGGTGTTCTGCAGCGTCATGCCCACGAAGGCGACGCGCTCGCCGTCGACCTTTCGCACGGTGTAGGGCGGCAGCAGGGTCTTGTTGGTGGCCGTCCGCTTCACGTTGGCGGCGAGGTAGTCGAACTTCGCACCCCCGAACGGTCGGTTCAGGTCGGGACAGGAGTTCTGGTTGTTCGCACCGTCCGGTCCGTCGTCGAGACAGCCGCCGCGCTGCATGCGCCGCAGCTCCTTCTTGCCCTCGTCGAACTCGTGGTTGCCGACCGAGGAGACCTTGAGCCCGATCTTGTTCATCGTCTGGATCGTCGGCTCGTCATGGAAGGCGGCCGAGAGCAGCGGAGTCGCGCCGATCAGGTCACCGGCCGCGACGGTGATCGGCTTGGCGCCGCGGGCGCGAGACTCGTCGCGCCACTGGTCGAGGTGCGTGGAGAGGTACTCGGCACCGCCGGCATCGACGCTGCCTTCCGGCGTCGCCACCCGGCCGGAGGAGCTGGTCGACGGGATCCTCTCGAGCTGGCCATGGAAGTCGTTGATCGCGTAGAGGTCGAGCTTGGCCCGCCACCTGCCCTGTTTGCCCGCTCCGGGCTTCTTGGCGGTGGGTGAGGACGCGGCGGTCGTAACCGACCCGCCGGCCTGGGCCCCCGAGGTGAGGGCAAGAGGGCTGACCAGGAGGCTCAGCCCGGTTGCTGCGGCCGCCAGGGCGAAACCGCGAGATCGGATGTTGGCTGACAAGGGTGGTTCCCTTCGATGTGAGCCGGGCCACTCTGTGCAGCCCGGGCAGTGGAGTCTGGACCCGTGAGGACCCCTCGAGACATGCGGACCCGAACCCAGAACGCTTCCGATGTTGAGGGCCCGGATGCAACATTCGCGCACCGTTCACCTGACTTGGGCTGATCCAGATGAGAACCTCAGGGATGGGCCTGCTGACCACCTCGTCCTGGCAGGAGCGCCTCGACCTCCTCGGCGCCACGGTCGCTCACGCCCTGGCGGTGTGGTGCCGTGGCGATCACGTGGGGGTCGTGGAGATCGACCCAGAGTTGGCCGACACCGCAGCGATGACTGAGGCGTACGACGTACCTCTCACAGCGAGCGCGAACTGCGTGGTGGTGTCCGGCAAGCGGGCTGGGGTGGAACGGATCGCCGCCTGCATCGTCCGCGCCGACACCCGCGCCGACGTGAACACCCTGGTCAAGCGGCTCCTCGACGTGCGCAAGGCGTCGTTCCACCCGGTGGAGCGCACCGTGGAGGAGACCGGGATGGAGTACGGCGGCATCACCCCGGTCGGTCTTCCCACCGACTGGCGGATTCTGGTCGACGCGGCCGTCCTCGACATCGACAGGGCGATCATCGGGAGCGGCGTACGGCGGTCGAAGCTGGTCCTCCCGGGTGCCCTGCTCGCCGAGCTCCCGGGCGCCGAGGTGGTCGAAGGGCTCGGGCGCTGACCCTGGCCGATCCGCTGTCCGTCGTGGTGGAGTGGGGCATGACCAACCCCGATCCCGCCACCGCCGCTGAGCAACACCGACCCGGGATGGTGGTGCTAGCCGAGCTGGCCGACCACCTCATCGCGGACCTCGCGCATCACGAGGCAGGACGCACCGCTCGCACGGTGCCCACCGGCGACTCGTTGCGCGCGACGGTGATCGCACTGAAGGCGGGTGCCGAGCTCGGCGAGCACGACGCGCCCCCGGCGGCAACGCTCTACTGCATCACCGGCAAGGTGACGCTGCGCAGCGGAGAGCGGAGCCTGACGGTCTACCCGGGTCAGCTGGTTCCGATCCCGCCGGCCCGGCACGCGGTCGAGGCCCACGTCGACTCCGCGATCCTGCTCACCGTCGCGTTGAAGTAGCCCCGGATGCCGGCATCCCGACGCGCCGTTCGACGTACGCGCCGATCCACCGCCACACGGCGTAGGTCCCGGCGCTGACCGTAGCGGCAAGGGCAGTGCCCCAGGTGAGGTCGATGGGGACCAGCGCCAGCGGGAACCCGTCCAGGACCGCCAGGCTGGTCAGGTCCCAGGTGGCGTAGGTGACGAGACCGAAGGCTGCCCCGTCGACGAGTGCCGTGCGCAGCGAACCAGCCGCGACGGCCGGCCCGATCACGAAGTGCACCAACCCGGCCACGAACAACGCGTAGAAGCCGGCAGCGGCCGCCACGTTGGGTTTCTCTGCCAGCAGGTCGCCGAGCAGCCGGTCGTAGAGGTTCGCTGCGACGATCCTCAACCAGAGCAGGTCGATGACCAGGAACAGGGTGGCTGCGACGACGTACTGGATCGCAGCGATGCGGAGGCTCATGACTCGATCCTGCCCGAGCGGTGAAGCCGGCGGCGAGCGCTCGGGTCAGCGGTCGCGGTGCAGCTCCCAGACCAGCAGCCCGGCGTCGACCTGGGCGGTCACCCGGACACCTTCGGGCGAGGTGAACCGGGCGGTGTCCCCGGTCGCCAGGACGCCCGCACCCTCGAGCTCCACCGTGCCATCCACGACGAAGACGTGGAGGTACGGTGCCTCGGGGAGGTCCACGGACCGCCCGGCCTGGAGCCGCTGGAGGTGCAGCGCGGCAGCCGCAGCGATCGACACGGCGGCCTCGGACCGGTGACTCGGCAGGCCGGAGGCGAGCACAGCCGTCTCGCCGGTCGGTGCCGGCGCGTGAGAGTACGACGGGTCGCCTCCCGGCTCGTCCGGGAGGACCCACATCTGCACGAACCGGACCTCCTGCGCTGCGGCGGCGTCGTTCCACTCGGCGTGCTCGACCCCGGAGCCGGCGCTCATCCGCTGGACGGTCCCCTCCTCGACGACTCCGGAGTGTCCCGACGAGTCCTGGTGGCGCAGCGCGCCGGAGAGCACCCAGGTCACGATCTCGAGGTCACGGTGCGGGTGGGTCGGATAGCCGCTGCCGGCGGCCACCCGGTCCTCGTTGTGCGCCACCAGCAGCGCGTGCCCGATGTCGGCGGGCGCGTAGTGGCTGCCGAAGGAGAACGCGTGCCGCGTCGTGATGCCCGGACTCGTGGTGAGGAAACGGGCGTCGCTGCGGCGTACGTCCACCCGGGGAGGCACCGTCATGACCCCATGCTCCCGCATCGCTGACGGTGCCGGTGCCGGATCGGTGCCGGCGTCGGGTCATCCGAGCCGAGTCTCGGGACCGCCGGCCAGCACGGTGTGCCTGATCCGGCCCCGTTTGGCGACGTACTGCGCGCGGTCCGCTGCGACGAACAGCTCGTGCGGCGTCTCGGAGGAGTCCGAGGTGAGGGTGACGGTCGCCGCGCCGCAGGACACGTCGACCGGCGTACCGAAGGTCCAGGTCAGAGCGCACACCTCGTCGGCGACCTGCCGCACCAGCTCCACGGGGTGTCCGCTGCACAGCACCACGAACTCGTCGCCCCCCACCCGCGTCACCAGAGTGCCGGCGATCCGGCCGAAGCACTGATGCAGCGAGGCGCCCACTGCCCTGATCAGCTGGTCGCCGACAGCGTGGCCGCGGCTGTCGTTCACGCCCTTGAGCCCGTTGATGTCCACCATCACGGCGGTGACCCGACGTGTCACGCCGTCGGGAACCGTGAACGCCAGCGCCGCCCGCTCGCCGAGCGCTCGACGGTTCGCCAGCCCCGTCAGGGGGTCGTAGTAGGCGAGCCGGCCCAATGCATCCTCCCGCACCGAACGCGCCACGGCGCCACCAAGGATCGCGGTCAGGGCATCGAGGAAGTTGAGCTCGTCCGCACCCATGGCCGGGCAACCGACGTGGCGGGTGGCGTAGAACTCCCCCCACAGCTGACCGTCGGTCACGATCGGCAGGCCGACCGCCGAGCCCTTGCCGAGCTCGCGCAGCAGCTCGATCTCCCCGGCGTCGGCATCGACCTCGTCCAACGAGATGGTATAGGGCGTCGCCTGCTCCACGAGGCCCCGCAGGTTGGCAAGGGTCTCGAGCTCGTAGACCTCGTCCTCTGGCCACCGTTGCTCGGAGGGTCCCAGCTGACCGACGTTGATCAGGGTGCGCACCGACCCGGTCCCGACCTCCAGACGGCTGATCGAGATGCTGGCCGCGCCGGTCGCAGCGAGTGCCTCCATCGCAGCCACCTCGAGCAGGTCCATCAACGGGCCCGAACGGCTGACGGCCCGCGCCAGAGCGGCGAGGTTGCGCACGCGGGACTCCTCGGGCCGTCGCATCTGCTCACCTCACGTCATCGCCGATCCCGGCTCATCGGGTCGTAGGGAGGGTCGTCGCCCAGCACCGGCATCTTGAGGGAACCGGCCCGGCAAGCGAGCTCACTGCAGCCGGCGCCCCGGGTGGTCAGTCGGGTGGGAACGAGTCCGGCGCGACGACGGTTGTGGCGAGGCCCTGCCGCTTTGCGACGTACTGTGCCCGGTCCGCCGCAGCGAAGAGCACGGACGGGGGTACGTCGGAGTGCTCGGTCACCACCAGCGACGCCGCACCGCACGAGAGCGCACTCGTCGAGGCGTCGGCGTGGTGGCCCTCGCTGATCGCGTCCATGGCGGCAACCACATCAGCCAGTGGCTGGCCAGTCACCAGCACGGTGAACTCGTCGCCCCCGACCCGGGCCACGACGCTGTCGAGGATGCGGCTGAACCCCATGAGCAAGGTGGTCGCGACCGACTGGATCAACCGGTCGCCCGCGTCGTGTCCGTGGGTGTCGTTGACCCGCTTGAGACCGTTGATGTCGATGACCACGACCGCGACCTCCCGATGCTCGCCGGGAGGCACCGAGAACGCCGCGGCGGCGGCCTCGTCGAGAGCCCGGCGGTTCGACAGCCCGGTGAGCGGATCCCGGAAGGCCAGCTCGGTCAACGACTCCTCCCGGGTAGCACGGGAGATCGCGCCGGCCAGGATCGCCAGCAGAGCCTCCAGGTAGGCGATGTCGTCGCGGTCGAAGCCCTGCTCGCCACGGTGGCGGGTCGCGTAGACCTCACCCCACAGCTGACCGTCGACGATGATCGGTGCCGACAGCGAGGATCCCTTGTCCAGCTGCAGGAGCAGCTCGCGCTCTTTCGCCAGGATGTCGGGATCCTCGAGGTTCCAGGCCCAGCTCACCACTTCGTCCCTGCTGACCTCGAGGTCGGTGAACTCCGACATCACGTAGGTCTCGTCGACCGGCCACCGCTCCTCGCTCGGGCCCAGGTCGCCCACGTTGACGATCGTGCGCACCTCGAGACTGCCGGGCTGTAGACGGGAGACCGAGACACTCGCGGCGCGGAGGACGCCGCAGGCCTCCTCGGCCGCCATCTCCAGGAGTTTCGGAAGGGCACCGGAGGGGGCCAGGGCGCGCGCCATCGAGGCAAGACTGCGGATCCGCCCCTGCTCGTCGTCTTCCTGCACCCGATCCCCCTTCCCCGTACCGATTGTGAGGGCGGCCACCGGTTCATATGCGGTTTCGATGCAATTGCCTTCGGGCCTCTCCCGACCAGCGACGGGCAGGACGACCACGAGGGCACCGGGGTGGCAGGCTGGTCGGCGCACCCGTCCTCACCAGGAGACATCGATGAAGAAGCGCCTGCCTGTCCTGCTCGGTGGCCTGATGGTGGTCATCGGGGCGGTGTGGACCTTCCAAGGTCTGGGCTACCTCGAGAGCAGCCCGATGACTGGTGTCGAGATGTGGGCGATCATCGGGCCGCTCGTCGCCGGCCTCGGGATGGCGCTCGTCTACGTCGGCCTGCGCGGCGGCACATCCGGGCGCTGAGCCGGGTCAGGCGGCCGTCGTACCGAAGGGGAAGGTCGCGAGAGTGCGAGAAGCGCCTTCCTCCGACCAGTAAAGCGACGCCTCCCGGGCGTGCACGCGAAGCGGTAGCCGCACGCCGAGGTCGGCGGGGAGCGACCACTCGTTCCCGCCGTCCGGCAGCGGGAGGGACAGATGCGGGACGACGTCGTCGAAGGCGCC
>JBPCND010000038.1:0-9746 GCA_051001655.1 Nocardioides sp.
TGGAGCGCCGTCAGCGCGACCCGTTGCGACCACGGTCCGTAGGACACCCGCGCCACGCCGAGCTTCGCCAGGAGGCTCAGGGGTAGCGAGCCCGGGACGCCGATGACGGTGAGCCGCTGCCGTCCCCATGCCTCGACCAGCGAGCTGACCTGTCGCTCGTCGAGCTTGCCGGGCACGAAGACCAGCTGAGCGCCCGCGTCGATGAACGCCCGTCCCCGCTCGATCGCATCGGCGAGCACATCCGCGGGGTCGCGGTCCCCGGCCCGGAGGAACGCATCGGTCCGTGCGTTGAGGACGAAGTCGATGCCCTCCTCCGCAGCGACGTGCACCACCGCCTCGACAGCGGCGACGGACTCACCGAGCGGCTTCATCTGGTCCTCGAGGTTGGCCCCGACGATGCCGACGCCGATCGCCTTGCGGACCGTCTCCGCGGGGTCGCCATAGCCGGCCTCGAGGTCTGCGGAGACCGGCAGCTCGGTGGCCGCGGAGATCCGGCCGACTGCCTCGATCATCAGGTCCACGGGGATCTGCTCCCCGTCCGGGAAACCGTAGGAGGCGGCGATGGAGTGGCTCGCCGTCGCCAGTGCGGTGGTGCCGGGCGTGTCAGCGACGACCGTCGCACTGATCACGTCCCACACGTTGACCACGGTCAGCAGCTGCTCGGCCTGGTGCAGACGCAGGAGCTCGGTGGCCTTGTGCCGCGTGGCTTCGTCGGTCATTGTCGGTTCGCTCTCTCTCGGTCGGTGCGGGTCATCCCCAGAACACTCTCTCCACAACCCGGCGGGCCCGGCGAGTCACCCTCAGGTGGTCGTTGACGAGCTGGTCGGACTCGCCCGGACCATATCCGCGGATGTGCGCCACGGCGGCACGCTCACGAGGGTCGCGTGGGAGCGAGTCGGATGGCTTGCCGCGCACCTGCAGGACGGCGTTGCGCAACCCGCTCGCAGTGCGCCAGGCGGTGGCGAGTGCGTCGGCGTCCTGTTCGTCGAGGAGGTCCGCGGCGACGGCGGCCGCCAGTGCTTCGAGGGTCCGGGTGGTCCGCAGCCCCTCGTGCCGACCCGCATGCTGCATCTGGAGCAGCTGCACGGTCCACTCGATGTCTGCCAGCCCTCCCCTGCCGAGCTTGAGGTGGGTGGCCGGGTCCGCCCCGCGCGGGAGCCGCTCCGCGTCGACCCGCGCCTTGATCCGCCGGACCTCGACGACGTCGTCGGAGGTGACTCCCCCGACCGGGAACCGCAGCGGGTCGATGAGCTCGGTGAACCGGGCACACAGGTCGGTGTCGCCGATCATCGCGTTGGCCCGCAGCAGCGCCTGGGCCTCCCACACGGCCGACCAACGCGCGTAGTAGGCGGCATAGGACGCGAGGGTGCGCACCAGCGGACCTTGCTTGCCCTCGGGACGCAGCCCGGCGTCGACCTCCAGCACCGGGTCGGTCCCGGGCAAGGTCAACAGCCGGCGCAGCTCGTTCGCGACGTCCTGAGCGGCCCGTGACGCCTCCTCCGGCGAGGCGTTCTCGAAGGGCTCGTGGACGAACATCACGTCGGCGTCACTGCCGAAGCCGAGCTCGAACCCGCCGAACCGGCCCATTGCCACGATCGACATCCGAGTGGGCAACGGCGCGCGCCGGTCGGACTCGATCGCGAGCACCGCAATGGCCAACGCCGACTCCAGGGTGGCCGACATGACATCGGTCAATGCCTGTCCGACCTCGACCTCGTCGAGGGTGCCGAGGAGGTCGGCCACGGCGATCCGGAACAGCTCACGGCGGCGGATCGCCCGCACCGCGGTGATGCTGTCCGAGGGATCCTCCTGCCGACCACCGGCACTGGTCATCTCCTTCTCCAACGAGGAACGGCCCCTCGGCGTCAGGCCGTCGTCCTCCCCCAACAACCGAACGCCCTCCGGTGCTCGCTGGAGCAGATCGGTTGCATAGCGGCTGGAGGCCAGGACCACCGCGAAGCGCTGCGCGACCTGTCCCTCGTCGCGCAGCGTCTTGAGATACCACGGGGTCGACCCGAGTGCGTCCGAGATCTTCCTGAAACCAAGCAGGCCGGCGTCGGGGTTCGGGGCGTCGGCGAACCAGTGCAGCATCGCCGGCAGCAGCGCCCGCTGGATGTTGGCGGTCCGGGACACCCCGCTCGTGAGCGCCTCTAGGTGCCGCAGCGCAGCGACCGGGTCGTCGTACCCGAGCGCCGAAAGCCGTTGCCGAGCGGCCTCGGTCGAGAGTCGGACCTCATCCCCCGGGAGCCCCGCGACCGTGGCGAGCAGCGGACGGTAGAACAGTCTCTCGTGCATGCGACGGACGTCTTTGCTGTGCTCGCGCCACCTCTTGTCCAGCTCGGCGACGGGGTCCTTCATGAGGCCCATCGCACGGCCCAGCCGACGGAGCTCGGCCTGGTCGTCAGGCAGCACATGGGTGCGCCGGAGCTGACTGAGCTGGATCCGGTGCTCGAGCGCCCGGAGGAACCGGTAGGACCCGTCCAGCGCGGCACCGTCCTCGCGTCCGACATAGCCGGCCTCGGTGAGGCTGGCGAGCGCGCTGAGGGTGGCGCCGTCGCGGATCGTCTCATCGGTCCGGCCGTGCACCATCTGCAGCAGCTGCACCGCGAACTCCACGTCGCGCAGTCCACCCGATCCGAGCTTGATCTGCCGATCGGCGTGAGCGGGTGGGAGATGGTCGAGGACTCGACGTCGCATGGCTTGTACGTCGGTGACGAAACCGTCCCGCTCGGCGGCCGACCAGATGAGGGGCGTGACCGCGTCGACGTATGCGCGTCCGAGCTCAAGGTCCCCGGCGACGGGACGCGCCTTCAGCAACGCCTGGAACTCCCAGGTCTTGGCCCACCTCTCGTAGTAGCCGAGGTGGCTGGCGAGGGTCCGGACCAGGGGACCGGACCTGCCCTCGGGACGCAGCGCGGCGTCAACGGGCCAGATCGTCCCTTCGGCGGTGTGGTCGGAGCAGATTCTCATCAAGTTCGACGCGAGCATCGTCCCGGCCGAGATCGCGGCCGGCTCGTCATGGCCCTCGGCCGCATGGACGACGAAGACGACGTCGACGTCGCTGACGTAGTTGAGCTCATGGCCCCCACACTTGCCCATCGCGATGATGGCCAGCCGCGCCACGGCGGCCTGCTCCCCCACCCTCGTCCGCGCAACGGCGAGCGCTGCGTCCAAGGTGGCGGCGGCGAGGTCGGAAAGCTCGGCCGCGACATCGTCGACGCCCACTCCGTGGGACAGGTCCCGGCTGACCAGTCGGAGCAGCAGTCGGCGGTACTCCACGCGGAGGGCATCGACCGCCGCTGAGTCCGTGAGGCCGGACCGGGGCGAGGCGTCGTCGGGGCTCGCACCGACGGCCTCCAGCAGGTGCGCACGCAGCACGAAGGCTGCGGGGCGGGTCGACCCCAGCAGGGGATCAGTCAGGTCCCGCCAATGGTCGGAATGTCGCAGCAGGTGGTCGCCCAGGGCAGCGCTGGCACCGAGAACGGTGAAGAGCCGCATTGCCGAGCCTTCGTCCCCGGCCAGAGCCTCAAGAAGCTCCTTCCGGTCCTCCACGCGGTCAGCGAGGTCTGCCAGGTAGGACGCCGCCTGGTCGGGGTCGGCGCTCGTCGCCAACAGATGGGTCAGCTCGTCGGCGACCGGTCCCAGCCGGCCCAGGGCCGCGCTGGTCCCCTCGACGTCGACGAAGCCCAGACGCACCAGCCGGCCGGTCGTCGAGGCCAGCCGCGCCGCGTTCACGATGCCACCGGGGCGCCCTCGCGAACCAGGACGGCGAACGCCTCGGCAAGGAGTGCCCAGGTCTCCCGAAGTCGTGGAGTGGCGTGCGCGACGTCACGGATGCACGCATCGAGGTCGATACCTCGGGCCGCCGCGTCGTCGCGTCCGTGCTCGGCCCAGAGCTGCAGGATCTCCTCGCCAACCTCCGGGTGCCACTGCACTCCCCAGACGGTGGGGGCGAACCGAGCTGCCTGCAGCTCTCCCGTGGGAGTGGACGCGAGCACCACGGTCCCCTCGGGTGCGTCGACCACGATGTCGTTGTTCCACTGCACACCACCAGCGGGTCGAGGCAGGCCCGAGCACAGCGCATCCTCGGCCGCCGCCGTCGTCCAGCCCACGTCGAGCACGCCGACCTGCTCCCCGCGAGGGTTCGGCGCGACAGCGCCACCGAGAGCGACCGCCGACAGCTGGTGCCCCAGACAGACTCCCAGCGTGGGCACGCCCGTTTCCGCGGCGGACCGGATCAGTTCCTTGACCGGGGCGAGCCACGGGTGCGTCGCGTCGTCGTCGGCTCCCATGTCGCCACCCAGCACGAGCAGTCCGGCATGAGCGGTCAAGTCCTCCGGCAGCACGTCGCCGGCGTACGGTCGACGGACGTCGAGCCGCACGTCAGCAGCCTCGAGCCACTCACCCATCCAGCCGGGTGGACAGTCGGCCTCGTGCTCGACGACCAGCAACGGGTGGGGGCTCACACACCTGAACCTAGCGGCCCTGGTGGAGGGCTAGACGACCGGCAGCATGAGGTCCCGCTCGTAGCTGGAGACCTGGATGCGGTACTCCTCCCACTCCGCGCGCTTGTGGCGCAGGAAGAAGTCGTAGACGTGCTCGTCGAGGGTCTCCGCGAGCAGCTCGGAACTCTCTGCGACGTTGATCGCGTCGTAAAGACTTCTCGGCAGCGGGTCGATCCCCAGCGACATCCGCTCGCGCTCGTTGAGGGACCAGACGTCGTCCTCCGCCTCGCGGGGCAGCTCGTAACCCTCCTCGATCCCCTTCATGCCGGCGGCCAGGATCACCGCGAAGGCAAGGTAGGGGTTGCACGCCGAGTCGATGCTGCGGACCTCGATCCTCGTGGACTGACCCTTGTTGGGCTTGTACATCGGCACCCGGATCATCGCAGAGCGGTTGTTGTGCCCCCAGCAGATGTACGACGGCGCCTCCCCGCCCCACATCAACCGCTTGTAGGAGTTCACCCACTGGTTGGTGATGACGGTGATCTCGGGAGCGTGTCTCAGGATGCCGGCGATGAACTGGCGGCCGGTCGCCGAGAGCTGATACTCCGAGCCGGCGGCGTAGAAGGCGTTGCGGTCGCCCTCGAAGAGCGAGACGTGCGTGTGCATGCCGGACCCGGGATGGGCGGTGAACGGCTTAGGCATGAACGAGGCCCAGATCCCTTGCGACAGCGCGACCTCGCGGACGACCGTGCGGAAGGTCATGATGTTGTCCGCGGTCGACAGCGCGTCGGCGTACCTCAGGTCGATCTCCTGCTGCCCGGGTCCGCCCTCGTGGTGGCTGAACTCCACGGAGATCCCCATCGACTCGAGCAGGGTGATCGCCTCGCGTCGGAAGTCCGAGCCCATGCTCTGGGCGGTGTGGTCGAAGTAGCCGCTGCGGTCCACCGGCACCGGCTCGACCCCCGGCTGCGGGACGTCCTTGAAGAGGTAGAACTCGATCTCGGGGTGGGTGTAGAAGGTGAAACCGTTCTCGGCGGCCCTGGTGAGGGTCCGCTTGAGAACGAAGCGCGGATCGGCGTACGACGGCGACCCGTCCGGCATCACGATGTCGCAGAACATCCTGGCCGTGCTGGGGCCTTCTCCTCGCCACGGCAGGATCTGGAAGCTCGACGGGTCGGGCTTGGCCAGCATGTCGGACTCATAGACCCGGGCGAACCCCTCGATCGCCGAGCCGTCGAAGCCGATTCCCTCGGTGAAGGCGCCTTCCAGCTCTGCCGGCGCGATGGCCACCGACTTGAGAGAGCCGAGCACGTCGGTGAACCACAGCCGCACGAAGCGCACGTCCCGCTCCTCCAGTGCTCGGAGCACGAACTCTTCCTGCTTGCCCATCAGCTCTCCTGCCTCGCGATCTCGTCGGGCCACTCTCGCCGCAGTCTGACTGTGCCATGTTTCGCGCTCGTGAAGCGCGACACCCCACTCAACGGACCGTGCCGGCACGCCCGGGCCCTCTGGTGTGCCGTGCGTTTCGAGGTGCACAACGGCGGGTGACCGAGCGGACTCGCCAAGGGCCAAGGTGAGCTATCGCGTCGTCTCGGCCGATCGGCGCCCCATCGCCATACCGCCGCTGACCCCGGACGAGACCGAGGTTCGGGTCGAGGACAAGCTGCCCGATGCGGAGTAGCACCCTCCTTGCGCAGTGGTTCGCCGAGCGGCCGGATGCCTGGCTGCACCTGTGTGACCGAGAACCGGACGTGCATTGCCTGGAGTCTCCGGCCCCCGTCGACTCGTCGTCGCCACCCTCGGTCTCGATGGGCCGGTGACAGGTGGCGCGGTCGTAGCCGAGCTGGCGCGACTGGAGCAGCTGACTCTGCGTTCGGTGTGTCTCGACCACGCAGCGGTCCTGCCTGCCCTAACCAGGCTGCGGCTATTCGACGTGACCGGCTGACCTCGTGTGGGCTGCCGTGATCACTCCGGCACGTTGCGGTGCAGCTCGTCGAGCCAGACCCGGGCGTTGCCGTCCGAAGGGGCTCGCCACTCGCTGCGCGGCGACAGTGAGCCGCCTGCGACGACCTTGGGGCCGTTCGGCAGTGCGGACCGCTTGAACTGGCTGAACCCGAAGAAGCGTTGGAGGAACACCTCCATCCAGTGCCGGATGGTGGCGAGGTCGTAGGCCGTGCGCCGGTCCTCGTCGAACCCTGGCGGCCAGGCTCCAGCTTCCACGTCCGACCAGGCATGCAGCGCGAGGAAGGCGATCCGACTCGGTGGGAAGCCGTTGCGCAGCACGTGGAAGAGCGTGAAGTCCTGCAAGGCGTAGGGCCCGACGACCTCCTCGGTGCCCTGTGGCCGCTGTCCCTCCTCGACCGGCACGAGCTCCGGGGAGATCTCCTGGTCGAGGATCTCCTCCAGCACCTCGCCGGTGCCCGGCTCGAGCTGCTCGGTGGCGATGACCCACCTGATCAGGTGCTGGATCAGGGTCTTCGGGACGCCGCCGTTCACGCCGTAGTGCGACATCTGGTCACCCACGCCGTAGGTGCACCAACCCAGGGCGAGCTCCGACATGTCGCCGGTGCCGAGGACGATCCCGCCCCGGTGGTTGGCCAGTCGGAACAGGTAGTCGGTACGCAGCCCGGCCTGGACGTTCTCGAACGTCACGTCGTACGTCGGCTCACCATCCGCGAACGGGTGATCGACGTCCTCCAACATCTGCCGGGCGGCCGGTCGGATGTCGATCTCCTCGAACGTCACACCGAGCGCCTGCGACAGCCGGGTGGCGTTGCCCAACGTCTCGGCGCTCGTCGCGAAGCCGGGCAGCGTGAACGCGTGGATGTCGCTGCGGGGACGACCGAGCCGGTCCATCGCCTTCGCGGCGACGATCAGGGCGTGGGTCGAGTCGAGCCCACCGGAGACCCCGATCACGATCTTCGGGTCGCCGATCGCCCGCAGCCGCTGCTCGAGGCCGGACACCTGGATGTTGTAGGCCTCGTAACAGTCCAGGGCGAGCCGTTCGGCGTCGTCGGGGACGAACGGGAAGCGGTCCACGTGCCGACGCAGGCCGATGTCGCCACGCGGAGGCGACAGCTCGAAGTCGACGGTGCGGAGCGTCGTACGCCCGAGTCCGTTTCCGTGCTCGGCCAGGCTCCTGCGGTTGTCGTCGAAGGTGCCCTGTCGCAGGCGCTCCTGCCGCAGCCGCACGAGGTCCACATCGGCGACGGCGCGCTGTGGTCCGTCGGCGAAACGTTCACTCTCCGCGAGCAGCTCCCCCACCTCGTAGATCAGGGTCTGGCCGTCCCAGGACAGGTCGGTGCTGGACTCGCCGAGCCCGGCGGCGGCGTACACGTAGGCAGCCAGGCAACGCGCCGAAGCCGACCGCACCAGCAGACGCCTGTCCTCGGCACGGCCGACGGTGATGGGGCTGCCGGACAGGTTTGCCAGCACCGTCGCGCCGGCGAGCGCGGCCTCGGCGCTGGGTGGCACCGGCACCCACATGTCCTCGCACACCTCGACGTGCAGGACAAGGTCGGGCACGTCCGTCGCACGGAACAGCAGGTCGGGTCCCAGCGGCACCGGCACCGGGACCGCGCCCAGCACGATTGACTCGCCGCGCCGGTCGTCGCCGGGCGCGAAGTGTCTGCGTTCGTAGAACTCCCGGTAGGTCGGCATGTAGGACTTCGGAGCCACGCCGAGGATCCGGCCGCCATGGATCACGACGGCCGCGTTGAGCAGCCGACCGTTGTGCCGCAACGGTGCACCGACCACGAGCACGGTGCCCAGATCGGTGGAGGCCACCACCAGCTCGGCCAGGGCAGCCTCCACTGCGTCCAGTAGCGGCTCCTGCAACAGCAGGTCGTCAACGGCATAGCCGGTCAACGTGAGCTCGGGGAAGACCGCGACGGCGACCCCCTCGTCGAAGCAGGCGCGAGCCTCCTCCAGCACGGCCGCGGCGTTGGCCTGCGGGTCGGCGATCGCTGTCGTGATCGTGCACGCCGCGACACGGACGAAGCCCTGGTCGTAGGCGGAGTCGAAGTCCACGCCATGATCCTCTCAAACTCCGCCCGGTCCTCAGGTAGCGCGGGGCTATGGACGCTTACCACCCGGTATGCCGACAGCCAACCGTCCACAACAGCGGGCAGGAGCCGATCCCGGCGTGGCGCCGAGCAGTCGCCGCTACCGTTGTCTCGTGCGTGAGCCCCCGGAGCAACTCGACGCGGCGGACCTGCTGGAGGTCGTCCGACGGCGCTGGGACGCCGACGTCGACGCGCTGGAGCACCTGCCGGTCGGCTTCGGAGCTCACCACTGGGCAGCCTCCGCCGGCGGTGTCCGGCGCCACTTCGTGACGTTCGACCGGCTGCTTCCCAAGCGCGACTCCTCCTCGCTCGAGAATGCGTACGCCACCGCGGCAAGCCTTGCCCGGTCGGGCCTCGACTTCGTCCTCGCGAGCTCCCCCACCGTGTCCGGCTACACCGTGCCGCTGTCCGGCGGCGCCGTCAGCGTGACGCCCTGGGTGGACGGGCGCTCCGGCGAGGGGCTCTTCGTGGACGACGACGAGGTGCTCGAGACCGCGTCCCTGCTCGGACGACTCCACGCAAGCCAGGTGCCTGCCGCCATCCCGCTCTGGACGCCCATGCTCCGCCCGGATCTCGGTGTCGAGCTGGCCGGCCGTGTCACCCAGCCGTGGCACACCGGCCCCTTCGGCGAACCGGCCAGGGAGGCAGTCCGGCACCGGTTGCCGGCCATCCACGAGTGGGTGCACAGGTACGTCCCGCTGGCCGAACGCGCCGTGCTGGCCCACCGGTCCTGGGTCCCGACGCACGGTGAGCCGGACACCGGGAACCATCTGATGACGTCGACCCGTCGGTATCTCGTCGACTGGGAGTCCCTCGCGCTGGCGCCTCGCGAACGCGACCTCGACGGCCTCGTCGCGTCCGGTGCCGACTGGCGGGCCGCTTATGCGTCAGCCGACCCCGACCGCGACCGCGACCCCGACCCCGACCCCGACCCCCAGATGCTGGAGATGTTCGACCTCGAGTGGAGGCTGAGCGAGATCGTGGAGTACTCCGCATGGTTCCGCGCTCGTCACACCGGGACGGCCAGCGACACCGTGGCCTTCGAGGGCCTGCGAGACGAGCTGGACCGGCCACCCCGATTCGTCTGCGATCGGCATTCGTGAAACCCCCCATAAACCGCAGACGAATCGGGGTGGGGCTGAGGACTAGCCTGAGGCCTGGACCCGGGGCTCCACGGGATCCTTGAGCGCAGCAGTCCGGAGGACGAGATGAGCGACACCGCCCCTTACGGCACCGG
>JBPCND010000039.1:0-6954 GCA_051001655.1 Nocardioides sp.
CCCCTGCTGATCGTCGGGGGACCACGCTTCGACGAGGCCATGGCCGCGGACCTCGGCGTGGACCGGGTCTTCGTCCGCGGCACGACCCCCGGCGACGTCGCGTCGTACGTCGTCCACCAGCTCGTCACGGGCCGGCACGGACCCGGACCGAAGGCGAAGGCGTCATGAGCGAGCCAGAGCCGGCTGACCGGACGGACCAGACCGACCACCGACTCGGCCTGCGGGTCGTGCACCGTCGTTATGTGCCTTTCTCCCATGCGCACTACGCCGGCAACCTCGTCGACGGCGCCTACAGCCTCGGCCTGTTCGGGGACGTCGCCACCGAGCTGTGCATGCGCACGGACGGTGACGAGGGGCTGTTCGCGTCCTACTCCGACGTGCAGTTCCTCGCACCGGTCCGGGCCGGCGAAGTGCTCGAGCTCGTCGCCGAGGTGGTCAGGGTCGGCTCGCGGTCCCGGACGATCGAGTTCCAGGCCGTGGTTGTGGGTCGTGGTCGGCCCGACCTGTCCGGGTCGGCGGCCCGGATGCTCGCGGAGCCGATCGTGGCGACGACCGCGACCGGCGTCGTGGTGGTCCCGCAGACCCAGGCCGACGTGTGACGCGGGACGGCGTGTCACGTCACGACACGCCGCAATACCAGAAAATGTGGGTAGATCCTGCTTTCCGGACGGACCGCCCTGACCAGCATCTTTGCCTCGAACCGCCTGCTCAGCGGCCGGTTGACACAACTCCGGCCAGGCAGCAGTCTTCCGTTGGTCCACCTAGCAGGCCGCGGTCGCGAGCTGACTTTCAGGTGGCCTCGTGACCGGGTCGGGTACCACGATTCCGGGCTGCGTGGCTCCGCGGAGATCGGTGTCGAAACTCGGGGTGGGACGCGAAACGAGCCCGGTGCCCAGTAGACAACGGCCACGGACCCCGCAGCCGGCGGGGACGGAGTCGGTCCGAAGGGCTCTCGGGCTCTTTTCGCGCCCGGAGGTAGGTTTGCTCCAACCGATCGCCGAGCCCAGCCCACCGGACAGCCCACCGGCACAGCCCTTCGCCGGCCGCTTCTTCGAAGGATCCACGTGACCTCCCTTCCTGTGCGGCTCGGCGGCGCCGCACTCGCCGGTCTCCTCGCCGCCCTCTCCTTCGAGCCCTACGGCTGGGCCTACCTGCTGCCGTTCGCGGTGGCCGGTGGGACCCTGTCGGTCATCGGCGTCCGACCGGGAAGAGGGTTCCTGGGCGGTCTGTCCTTCGGCGTGGTGTTCATGCTGGTGTTGCTCCCGTGGCTGCGGGTGATCGGACCCGATGCCTGGGTGGCGCTGTCCCTGCTCGAAGCCCTGTTCTACGGGCTCGGGGGTCTGGCCACGACCGTGGCGACCCGGCTGCCCTTCTGGCCGCTCTGGGTCGCTGCGGTCTGGGTGGGTGTCGAAGCGCTCCGGGGATCGGTCCCGTTCGGAGGGTTCCCATGGGGACGGCTGGCCTTCGCGACCATCGATACCCCCGTCGCGGACTCGATGGCCTACGTCGGTGCCTCCGGGACCACCTTTCTCGTGGCCCTGGTCGGCACCTCCGTCGCCTGGGCGGTCCTCCGGGCCGGACGAGATCCCGCACGGGCCGGTGCGGCAGTCGTGGCGGCCTGCTCGGTGGCCATCGTCCCCGCAGCATGGCCCCTGCATCAGCCGGATCCCGCCGGGGACTACCCGCGAACGAACGTGGCGGCCGTGCAGGGCGATGTGCCCGGAGAGGGGATGAACCCCTTCTCGGAGCGACGAGCTGTGCTGGACAACCACGTGGCAGCGACGTTGGACCTGGCGAAGCGTGTGGACGCCGGACAGGAAGGCCGTCCTGACCTGGTGATCTGGCCCGAGAACTCCACCGACATCGACCCGTTCACCGACCCGAGCGTCTATGCCGACATCCAGTCCGCCGTCGACGCCGTCGGGGTGCCGGTCCTGGTGGGAGCCATGGTCGGGGGTGAGGAGCCAGAGGACGTCTTCAACCAGGGCATCGTGTGGGAGCCCGGATCCGGACCCGGACAGACCTATTCCAAACGGCATCCGGTGCCGTTCGGTGAGTACATCCCCTTCCGGGACCAGCTGGCGCCGTACATCAGCCGCCTGGACCAGATCCCGCGAGACATGGTCGCCGGGACCGAACCCGGGGTGCTCACGATGAACGGGATCACGATCGGGGACGTGATCTGTTTCGAGGTGGCCTACGACGAGGTGGTCCGCGACGCCGCGGCGGAGACCTCGATGCTGGTGGTCCAGACCAACAACGCGACCTACATGGGCACCGGCCAGGTCGAGCAACAGTTCGCGATCTCCCGCCTGCGAGCGATTGAGACGGGGCTCCCCGTCGTCGTGGCGGCCACCAACGGGGTGAGCGCCATCGTCGCACCGGACGGTCGGGTGACCGCGCAGGCGGACGTCAGGACCCGTGCTGTCCTCACTGCGTCGGTGATAAGTCCGGTCGACGACTCCTGGGGTCTCCGCCTGGGACCGTGGATCCAGCTCGTGCTTGTCGCGGTCTCGTTGGTTGCCACTGCAGGGGGCTCCGTGGTCACCTTTCGTCGGCGGTCACGGGATGGGCAGCGGGTCGAGCGGTCACGAACGGAGGTGTCATGAGGACACTGGACCTCGGGCGGGTCATGGTGGTGATCCCGACCTACAACGAGGCGGACAACCTCCGATGGATCGTCGAGCGGCTCCGCGCGGCCGTCCCGGAGGCCGACGTGCTGGTGGTCGATGACGGCTCGCCGGACGGCACCGGCGCGATCGCGGACCAGTTGGCTCGTGCCGACTCGCAGGTCAGCGTCGTGCATCGGACCGAGAAGGCGGGGCTAGGTGCGGCCTATCTCCACGGTTTCGCGGTTGCCCTCGAGCGCGGCTACGACGTCGTGGGGGAGATGGACGCCGACGGCTCCCACCAACCTGAACAGCTGCCGCTGCTGTGGCAGGCGCTGCGTGACGCCGACCTGGTCATCGGGTCCCGCTGGGTGCGCGGCGGTTCGGTCGTGAACTGGCCCTGGAGTCGGAAGGCACTTTCGGTGGGTGGCAACCTCTACGCCCGCACACTGCTCGGGATCCCGGTGCGTGACGTGACGGCCGGCTATCGGCTCTTCCGCCGCTCGACCCTGGAGGCCATCGGCCTCGCCGGCGTGGAGTCGTCGGGCTACTGCTTCCAGGCCGACCTGGCCTGGCGTACGACGAAGGCAGGGCTCCGGGTCGTCGAGGTGCCCATCGAGTTCGTCGAACGCGTGCGGGGGGAGTCCAAGATGGATCGAGGCGTTGCCATCGAGTCGCTGCGGCGCATCACCGGATGGGGGATCGTCGAGCGGCGACGGCAGCTCCGCGGCGTACTCTCGAGTCGACGGAACACCCACGCCGAGGTCTGAGGAGGCACCCGATGCGCCGACGCATCCCTTGGTGGGTCCTCGCACTGCTGTTCGTCGTCGTGCCGGTCGTCGAGATCTACATTCTGATCCAGATCGGCCGGGCGATCGGCGGATGGTGGACGGTTCTGCTCCTGGTCGCCGGGGGGTTCGCGGGCAGCTTGCTGGTCAAGCGTGAAGGAAGCAGAGCCTGGCGAGCCCTGCAGGAGTCCTTGAGCGCGCGGCGGATGCCCGCTCGGGAGCTGGCCGACGGTGCCCTGATCCTGATCGGCGGCACGCTGCTGCTGACCCCGGGTTTCGTCTCGGACTTCGTGGGGCTGTTCTGCGTCCTTCCGTTCACCCGGCCCTTGGCGAGACGTGCGCTCGCCAGGGCCGTGACCCGGCGCCTCATTGCGGGAGAGCCGGGTCACGGTCCCGGCGGAAACAACCGGACCGACTCCCGGACGCGACGAAACCCCGGATCCGAGGAGCGGGTGGTCCGGGGCGAGGTCGTGAACGAGTGACTCGGGTCGCTTTCTCAGGCTGACTTGACGGTCTTCTTCTTGCTCGGTCGGTGCAGGTGAGCGGGGCCGATCTCACCACCGCGCAACAGCTCCAGCCGCTCGGTGAGGACCTCCTCGAGCTCGGTGATCGAGCGCCGCTCGAGCAGCATGTCCCAGTGGGTGCGCGCGGGCTTCTCGGCCTTCACCTCCTTGAGCTGACCGTGCTTGCTCAGGGCTTCGGCGCCACAGCGCGGGCATTCCCACACCGCCGGCACGTCGGCCTCGACCGACATCGGGATCTCGAAGTCATGCCCCTGCGGGCAGGCGTAGCCGATGTTCTGGCGGGCAGCGAACTCGATGCCTCGTTCGTCCTCAAAGCTCTGACCGCCGAGACGTGCGCCGCGCAAAGTGCGCTCTCCCATGAGCCACCTCCTGGTGGTGTTGGTTCCCCGTGTACGTCTATGTGACGGGCCGATGTCGAATCCGTGACGCCTGACTCGGCATCTCATGGATCACAACGAACATCCCCCGGCAGAGATTCCCGCCCCTCTGCCGCTGCAACCTTCCGCACCGGGAAGGTACCCAGATCTAGGCTCCTTGACACCCGGCAGAGCACCCTGTCGTCGATTCCGTCCGGCTGGACGGAATCGGTGGACGCTCGCCTCCGGCCAGCCTTGCGGGCGTGGACCTTTCCGGGCCCGGCTCGGGACCTTCAGGCCATGGCAGGCATCTCGTTGCCGGCGTCCCGGATGCCGCGCGCGGTGTCGACTCGGAGCCACAACGCACCGCCTACGACGAAGAAGACGATCAGCGCGAAGATCGCCGGACGGTAGGAGCCGCTCAGCTGGTAGACGACGCCGAAGACCAGAGTCCCGAACCAGCTCGTTCCGCGTTCCATGGCGTGGTAGAAGCTGAAGTACTCCGCCTCGCTGCCCCGCGGGATCAGCAGGCTGAAGTAGGAACGTGAGAGCGCCTGGGTGCCTCCCAGGACGATCCCGATGGCCACGGCCAGCACGAGGAAGGCCACGAGCTGTCCCTCAGGCACGAAAAGCGCGGCGGTGACGATGCCCATCCAGACGACCAGCCCGACGAGGATCACCGGCTTGCCACCGAACCGTCCGGCGGCGCGACCGAACGACAACGCGCCGAACACGGCCACGAACTGAACCACCAGGTAGGTCGCCAGCACCGTGCCGGTGGAGAACCCCAGCTCTTCGACCCCATAGGTGGAGGCGGAGGCGATCACTGTCTGGATCCCGTCGTTGAAGAACAGGTAGGCGACCAGGAACGTGAGCGCGACCGGATACCTCCGCATCCCCTTCAGCGTGCTCGCAAGCTGGCCGAAGCTCTGGCCCATCCCGCCGCCGCTGTCGGGGACCACGTGGAGGGGAGCGCGGTTCTTCAGTCCCAGGAACGGGATGAACGTGAACCCGGCCCACCAGAGTGCGGCCGACAGCATGCTGACGCGCACCGCCAGGCCCTCGCTCATGCCAAAGGAGTCGTGGAACGTGACCATCACGAAGTTGACGGCGAGCAGCAGCCCACCTCCGGCGTAGCCGAAAGCCCAGCCGCGCGAGGAGACCCGGTCGCGCTCGTCCTCGTCGGAGATCAGGCACAGCAAGGCGTCGTTGAACACGGCCGCTGCCCCGAAACAGAGGTTCGCCACGATGAACGCGACGACGCCGAGCTGCCAGTTGTCCCCCTTCATGAAGAACAGCAGCGAGGCAGCCAGCGCACCGGCCCAGGCGAAACCGGCCAGCAGGTCCTTCTTGCGGGCCGTGCGGTCGGCGACGGCGCCCAGGAGCGGCAGCGCCACGGCCGACAGGACCGTGGAGGCCGTGATCGTGAAAGAGGGCAGGGCACCGGGTGCCACGGAGAGACCGAGCACGCTGATCCGGCCGTCGACGGCGGCCTCTTCGGCGATGGCGATGAGGTACGGCGCGAACAGCACACCGGCGATCGTCGTGCTGAAGGCCGAGTTGGCCCAGTCGTAGAAGTACCACGCACGCTGTTCGCGTTGGCGGGCGATGGGTCGGAGGTCCACGATCCCTCCGGGGGGCGTGCTGCTCATGAAGGGACTCCCATCCACTGGCCGCGCTCGATCAGCACCTCGCGGAGTACGTCGGTGCGGTCGGTCATCACGCCGTCGACCCCGAGGTCGAGCAGCTCATGCATCTCATGCGGGTCGTCGACGGTCCATACGTGCACGTGACGACCCGTGTCATGGGCCCGCCGCACGAGCTCCGCAGTGACGACGGGGAACGGTCCGCGGCGATGCGGGATCTGCAGGGCCACGCCCGGCGACCGGACCATCCGCCGGGCCAGGGTGGCGGTCGGGGCCAGCCGGGCCAGGACCACCGCGACCGGCCCCACGGCCGTGGCGACCGCCGGACCCATGTGTCGACGGAAGTCGCGAAGCCGTCTCTCCGAGAACGACGCCACGCAGACCCGGTTCTCGTCACCGCGCCGTCGGACCAGCGCAGCCAGCGGCTCGATGGCGCGCTCGGACTTGATGTCGATGTTGAACCGGGCCGTGGGGAAGCACTCCAGGAGGTCGGCGAACATGGGGATCTGCTCACGTCCTCCGATCAGGGCGCCCGCCAGGTCGGCGTACCTCATCGCCGAGACGGTGCCGGTGCTGCCCGTGACCCGGTCGAGCACGGCGTCGTGGAAGGCCAGCAGCACCCCGTCGCGAGTGGCGTGGACGTCTGTCTCGAGGTAGCCGTAGCCGAGACCAACGGCGTGCTGGAAGGCTGCCATCGTGTTCTCCAGACCTTCGAGCCCGGGGTGGAAGGCGCCGCCGCGGTGGGCGAACGCGAGCACCGCACCCGGCTGGTCGAGGACCGCGTCGAGGTAGCCGAAGCCTGTGCGGGGACGCGTCACCTGTGCAGTATCCCTCTGTGCGGGGGTGCCCCCCGCAGACCCCCAACAGACCCCCACAGACCCCCAACATACCTCCGCAGACCCCCAACAGACCCCCACAGACCCCCAACAGCCCCCACAGACCTTCTGTGCGGGGGTGCCCTCCGCAAACCCCCACAGCGGCACAACTGCCACCGTGCGGGGGAGGTGGTGCCGATGGTCATGGAGCCAAGC
>JBPCND010000040.1:0-5092 GCA_051001655.1 Nocardioides sp.
TTTCTTTTGCCCGGCCGCCGCCGACCAGGTCGCACCGAAGATCACTCAACCCAGGAGGACCCATCAGCACCGAGCTGCGAATCAACGACCGGATCCGGGTGCCCGAGGTCCGACTCGTGGGACCCAACGGCGAGACCGTCGGCATCGTCCGTATCGACGATGCCCTGCGGCTTGCGCAGGAATCCGACCTCGACCTGGTCGAGGTGGCGCCGACCGCGCGGCCGCCGGTCTGCAAGCTCATGGACTACGGCAAGTTCAAGTACGAGAACGCCCAGAAGGCCCGCGAGGCCAGGCGGAACCAGACGAACGTGGTCATCAAGGAGATGAAGCTACGTCCCAAGATCGACCAGCATGACTACGCCACCAAGAAGGGCCACGTCGTGCGGTTCCTGCAGCAGGGCGACAAGGTGAAGATCACGATCATGTTCCGCGGTCGTGAGCAGCACCGTCCCGAGCTGGGCTACCGGCTGTTGCAGAAGCTGGCCGAGGACGTCACCGAGCTCGGCTTCGTCGAGTCCTCACCCAAGCAGGACGGCCGCAACATGGTCATGGTGATCGGCCCGCACAAGAAGAAGTCCGAGGCGAAAGCCGAGGTGCAGGCGGCCAAGGCCGAGCGCGCGGCGGTGCGTCAGGCGGACAAGGAAGCCGAGCATGCCGTGCGTACGGCGACCGCTCCGACGGACCCGTCCGACAAGAAGCCACGCCGCCGCTCGGAGAACCTCGACCCCGACATGTGATTCACGTCCGGACCGTGCAGACGACCCGGACGACCGAACGAGCAACGAGTAAGGACAGGCGACACCATGCCGAAGAACAAGACGCACTCCGGTGCGAGCAAGCGTTTCCGGGTCACTGGCTCCGGCAAGATCCTCCGCCAGAAGACCGGGCTGCGCCACAACCTGGAGCACAAGGCCTCGAAAGTGACCCGACGCATGAGCGGGACCACCGAGATCGCGAAGGCCGACAACAAGAAGGTCCGCAAGCTCCTCGGGCGCTGACCACCGCTCGCCTCACACCGACTCATGACAAGCATCAAGGAGTAACAAGTGGCACGCGTCAAGCGGGCAGTGAACGCCCACAAGAAGCGCCGGGTAACCCTCGAGCGGGCCTCCGGCTACCGCGGTCAGCGCTCACGCCTGTACCGCAAGGCCAAGGAGCAGGTCACCCACTCCCTGGTCTACAGCTATCGTGACCGCAAGGCCAGGAAGGGCGACTTCCGCAAGCTGTGGATCCAGCGGATCAACGCCGCGGCGCGCGCCAACGGGATGACCTACAACCGGTTCATCCAGGGTCTGAAGGTCGCCGGAGTCGAGGTGGACCGCAAGATCATGGCCGACCTGGCCGTCAACGACCCCGCAGCGTTCGCGATGCTGGTCGAGACCGCCAAGGCGAGCTTGCCCGACGATGTCAACGCGCCGCGCGAGACCGCCGACTCGGCGTCGGCCTGACATCGTCGGGCGGGACCGCACCGAGAACCGCTCCGTCGATGGCGAGTCTGCCGGCCGCTGCACCCCTCCTCACCGCGAGGAGCGGGCGCGTCAAATCTGCCCGGAGGCTCGTCCGTCGCGTCTTCCGGGCGGAGCACCAGCTGTTCCTCGCCGAGGGGCCGCAGGCCGTCCGTGAGGCACTGGCCCTGCCGGGTTGCGTCCGCGAGGTCTTCGCCGTGCCCTCGGTGCGGCAGGCGCATCCCGAGATCCTTGCCGCCGCCGAGGCGGCCCACGTCTCGTGGCAGCTCGTCGAGGACGCGGCTCTCGCGAGCCTGGCCCAGACGGTGCAGCCGCAGGGGCTCGTCGCCGTCTGCGGCCTCCTGGACGTCGCCCTGGAGAAGGTCGTGTCCGCCGGGCCCTTGCTGGTCGTCTGCGCCGACGTCCGCGACCCGGGCAACGCCGGCACCGTGATCCGGTGTGCAGACGCCGCCGGTGCGGACGGGGTGATCCTCTCCGGCAGCTCGGTGGACCCCTACAACGGGAAGACCGTCCGGGCGACGGCAGGCTCGTTGTTCCACGTCCCCCTAGCCCTGGTCGACGACACCGCCGACGTGGTCCGCCGGCTCCGGGCGGCGGGGACCCAGGTGCTCGCCGCCGACGGGGCCGGCGAGGTCGACCTTGATGACACCGCCGACGACGACACCTTGACGCGTCCGACCGCGTGGCTGTTCGGCAACGAGGCGTGGGGCCTTCCCGACGACGTCGCCGCGCTGGCCGACCGGCGGGTCCGGATCCCGATCCACGGCCGGGCAGAGAGCCTCAACCTGGCGACAGCCGCCGCGGTGTGCCTCTACGCAAGTGCCCGCGCGCAACGCCGCCGACACGTTCGGTAAGGACTCGCCGACCGGGCCAACGGTCTAGCCTGGCGTTCATGACCGGCCCGGGGGATGTCCGAGAAGCTGCGGAGCAGGACGTCCTCGACACGCTGCCGGACGGCGTGGTCGTTGCCGACGAGACAGGCACCGTCCTGGTGGCGAACGACGCGGCGGTCCGGCTTCTGGGGATGCCGGATGGCGTCGGCAAGCACCTCGCGGACGTGATCTGCTTGCAGGACAACGCCGGCAACGACTGGTTCGCTTGTGCGGCGCCGTACGACGGCATCTCCACACGCACGTCGCTGTCCGAGCAGTCGTGGTTCCTCCCCGACGGCACCGAGCTGCTGCTCACCGCCCGGATCATCCGCCGCACCCCGCAGGAGCCGGTGCGCAGGGTCGCGGTGTCGATCAGGTCGTCGCGGGGACGGGCTCGCCTGGACCGGGAGCGCTCCGACCTCGTCGCCACGGTGGCGCATGAGCTGCGCTCACCCCTCACCGGCGTCAAGGGCTTCGTCTCGACTCTGCTGCTGAAGTGGGACCGGCTCAACGACGACCAGAAGAAGCTCATGCTGCAGACGGTGGCCGTCGATGCCGACCGGTTGACCCGGCTTATCGCGGAGCTGCTCGACGTGGCGCGGATCGACACCGGCAGGCTGTCGATCTATGCCAGGCCGCTCGATTTCGCGCAGGCGGTGGAGCGGGTGCTCGCGTCGGTGCACGCCGGGACCGGGCGCGAAATCGAGCTGGACGTTGTCGGTGAGCTGCCGATGGTGCAGGCGGACCCCGACAAGCTGGCCCAGGTGTTGCACAACCTGGTGGACAACGCGCTCAGGCACGGTGGGGGCAACGTCCGGCTCTCGGTCAGCGCGCTCTCGACCGAGGAGCCGTTCCTCGGAGTCCGCCTGGTCGTCGATGACCAAGGGGACGGGATCAGCCCGGACATCCGCAGCCGGGTCTTCAACAAGTTCTGGAAGCACGGGACGCGCGGGGGCTCGGGCCTGGGCATGTACATCATCCACGGCCTGGTCCAGGCGCACGAAGGGCTGGTCGAGATCGACGACGCGCCCGGCGGCGGCGCCCGCATCATCATCCGGTGGCCCGCCGCGGACTGACCCCGACCGCGACGTGCGCAAGAGGCGCGCGTACGACGTCGCGGCAAACCGGTTCGCGCTGCCGACGCCGTACTTCCTAGACTGCTCCGAGCAGCCGAGCTCCTGACCAGCTCTCGCCCACGAGAGACGTCCACTCCCGGAAAGGCCGCCTCATGTCGGGTCCCAACTCCGAGTACGACCCGGTCGAGGTGACCCCGCTGAAGGCCGAGGAGGTCGAGGCAATGCGCGAGGCGGCGCTGGCCGCCATCGCCGACGCCACCGACCTCGAGAGCCTCAAGAGAGCCCGCATCGAGCACACGGCCGAGCGCTCGCCGCTCGCGATGGCCAACCGGGAGATCGGTGCGCTGCCGCCGCAGGCACGCAAGGAGGCCGGGATGCGCGTCGGCCGAGCCAGAGGCGCGGTGAACGAGGCGCTGGCCGCGAGGCAGGCCGAGCTCGAGTCGGAGGAGGCCGCGCGGATCCTCGTCGAGGAGGCCGTCGACATCACGATGGCGTGGGACCGGGAGCCGCAGGGCGCCCGACACCCCCTCACCACGATCCAGGAGCTCGTCGCGGACGTCTTCGTCGCGATGGGCTGGGAGGTCGCGGAGGGCCCCGAGGTCGACGCGGAATGGCTGAACTTCGACGCCCTCAACCTGGGGCCGGACCACCCGGCACGGACTATGCAGGACACGTTCTGGTTGGAGCCCGCGGACGGCGGCCTGGTGATGCGCACGCACACCTCGCCCGTCCAGGCCCGGACGATGCTGAGCCGGACCCCCCCGATCTACGTCATCTGCCCGGGACGGGTGTTCCGCACCGACGAGCTGGACGCCACCCACACCCCGGTCTTCCACCAGGTCGAGGGGCTCGTCGTCGACCGCGGCATCACCCTGGCTCACCTCAAGGGCACACTGGACCATTTCGCGCAGGCCATGTTCGGCGACGGCATCACGACGCGCTTCCGGCCGTCGTACTTCCCCTTCACCGAGCCCAGCGCCGAGGTCGACCTGGTCTGCTTCGTGTGCCGCGGGCAGGCGCCGACCGTCGAGAGCTGCCGCACCTGCAAGGGCGAGGGCTGGATCGAGTGGGGTGGCTGCGGCGTGGTCAACCCCCGGGTGCTGACCGCCTGCGGAGTGGACACCGACGAGTTCACCGGATTCGCGTTCGGGATGGGTCTCGAGCGGACGCTGATGTTCCGGCACGGCGTCGAGGACATGCGCGACATCGTCGAGGGCGACGTCCGGTTCACCCTGCCGTTCGGAACGGAGATCTGATGCGGGCCCCGCTTTCCTGGATCCGTGAGTACGTCGACCTGCCGCCGGACGTCACGGCGGCGGAGCTCGCTCACCGGCTGACCGCCCTGGGGATCAAGCTCGAGGCGCTGGGGACTCCGGGCGCGGACATCGACGGGCCACTCGTCGTGGGGCGCGTGCTCAGCTTCGCCGACGAGCCGCAGAAGAACGGCAAGCCCATCCGCTGGTGCCGGGTCGACGTCGGGCCCACTCACAACGGCGACGAGGGGGACCGCGGGATCGTCTGCGGAGCGCTGAACTTCACCGAGGGGGACCTCGTCGTCGTGTCACTCCCGGGGAGTGTGCTGCCGGGAGGCTTCGCCATCGCCGCCCGCAAGACCTACGGACACGTCTCCGACGGGATGATCTGCTCCACCAAGGAGCTCGGCACCGGTGACGACCAC
>JBPCND010000041.1:0-4886 GCA_051001655.1 Nocardioides sp.
CGGAGGGCGGGCGCTGAAGTTCTACTCCTCGGTGCGTCTGGACGTGCGTCGGATCGAGACGCTCAAGGACGGCCAGGAGATGGTCGGCAACCGCACCCGGATCAAGGTCGTGAAGAACAAGGTCGCACCGCCGTTCAAGCAGGCCGAGTTCGACATCATGTACGGCCACGGCATCAGCCGCGAAGGTGGCCTGATCGACGTCGGGGTCGAGGCGGGACTGGTCCGCAAGGCCGGCGCCTGGTACACCTACGAGGGTGACCAGCTCGGCCAGGGCAAGGAGAACGCCCGCAGCTTCCTGCGCGACAACCCCGACCTCGCCGACGAGATCGAGAAGAAGATCCTTGAGAAGCTGGGCGTCGGACCGCAGGTCGACAAGCAGAGTGACCAGGAGGTCACCCCTGCCCTGAAGCCGGCCTCGGGGCCGCCGGTGGAGCCGACCGGCATCGACTTCTGACGACACGTCGCCGCATGGCTTCCACAGACCGCCGCTCGTCTGGTCCTACCCTCCCAGGGGACCAGACGGGCGGTTCTGCGTGGGAGCCGCCCGAGGACCCGGTCGTCCTCGGCCCCGAGGCCGACCACGAGGCAGTGGCGCGCAAGATTCTGCTCGACCAGCTCACCGGCCGAGCTCGGAGCCGTGCTGAGCTTTCGGACAGGCTTGCCAAGAAGGGTGTGCCGCTCGGCGTCGCGGACCGGTTGCTGGACCGGTTCGAGGAGGTCGGGCTGGTCGACGACGAGGCGTTCGCGCGGTCCTGGGGGCAGTCGCGCCAGTCCGGCAAGGGACTGGCCCGCCGGGCCCTGGCACAGGAGCTGCGTCGCAAGGGTGTCCCGGACGACATCGCGCACGAGGCCCTCGACGAGGTCGATCCGGAGGATGAGATCGAGTCGGCCCGGATCCTGGTGCGCCGCAAGCTCCGCAGCGTCACCGGGCTCGACCACACCACCGCCGTCCGCAGGCTCGGCGGCATGCTGGCCCGCAAGGGCTACCCGGCCGGGACTGCCTTTCGGGTTGTCCGAGAGGAGCTCGACGCCGCAGGTCGCGGTCCTGACGGTGGGAGGGAGCCCTATGTCGCGGTCGAGGAGTGGCCCGACACCGGTCTGTCGCCGTTGCCTTGACCGCGCCCCCTGCGAGACCTAGCCTCGAAAATGCAGCACTGAAACTCCGGTCCGCCGGAGAAGAGGCAGGACAACGAAACCCGGCACCCGCCGGGTCAGCGCACGACAGGCACACCGCACCAGACGGCCCCGGTCCGGACCGGTCGTTTCGGCGACCGCACATCTCGCCCGACTCGGCAGCGCCGTTCGTGTGAGCTCCGTCGTCCGCACACGGGCGAGGAGGCACGCATCATGTTCGGAGTCGGGCTGATCGAGATCCTGCTGGGCGTGCTGGGCGTCGTCGCAGTGTTGGCAGTCATCATCGGGGTGGCCCTCGCGATCCACCGGCGTCGTGTCGCGCAGCGTGAGCACGAGCTACGCAAGGACCTGCAGGAGCAGCGGCATGACATCGAGCGACGCGAGCACCGGCTCGCGGAGCGCGAGGAGCGCCTCGACTCCGAGCGAGCCGAGGTCGAGGACCGGCTCCGTGGACTCGTCGAGGCCGAGACCTCTCTCGACAGCCACCGTGCCGAGCTCATGGACGTCGAGAAGGACCGGCGCCTGGTGCTCGAACGAGTGGCCGGTCTGACCGCGGAGGACGCCCGGACCCAGCTGGTGGAGACCATCGAGTCCGACGCCAAGCGGACCGGGGCCTTACTGGCCCGAGATATCGAGCGCGCCGCACAGGACGAGGCCGAGATGCGCGCCAAGAAGGTCCTGTCCACCGCGATCCAGCGGCTCGCCTCGGAGCAGACGGCCGAGTCCGTGGTCTCCGTGGTGCCGTTGCCGAGCGATGACATGAAGGGCCGGGTGATCGGCCGCGAGGGTCGCAACATCCGCGCCTTCGAACAGATCACCGGGGTCAACCTGATCATCGACGACACGCCGGAGGCGGTGCTGCTCAGCTGTTTCGACCCGGTCCGTCGCGAGGTCGGGAGGCTGACCCTCGAGGAGCTCGTGGCGGACGGTCGTATCCACCCCAGCCGGATCGAGGAGGTCTACGAGCGCTGCGGGCAGGAAGTCGACCGAGTGTGTGTGCGGGCCGGTGCGGACGCCGCTCTCGAGGTCGGCGTCGCCGACCTGCACCCAGAGCTGGTGTCCACGATGGGAAGGCTGCGCTACCGGTCCTCCTACGGGCAGAACGTGCTCAAGCATCTCGTCGAGTCCGCGCACGTGGCCGGGCTGCTCGCCGACGAGCTCGGGCTCCCGCGGGCCCCGATCGTCCGAGGCGCGTTCCTGCACGACATCGGCAAGGCGCTGACCCACGAAGTGGAGGGCTCCCATGCCGCAGTGGGAGCGCAGCTCGCCCGCAAGTTCGGCGAGCACGAGGACGTCGTCCACGCCATCGAGGCCCATCACGGCGAGGTCGAGCCACGCACGGTCGAGGCGGTGCTGACCCAGGCAGCGGACGCGATCAGCGGCGGACGTCCCGGAGCCCGCCGCGAGTCGTTGGAGGCCTACGTCCAGCGACTGCACCGGCTCGAGGAGATCGCGCTGGCCAAGGACGGCGTCCAGAAGGTGTTCGCGATGCAGGCCGGCCGCGACGTCCGGGTGATGGTGGCACCGGACGTGGTGGACGACATCGAGGCACAGGTGCTCGCACGCGACATCGCCAAGCAGTTCGAGGAGGAGCTCACCTACCCCGGGCAGATCAAGGTCACCGTGATCCGCGAGTCGCGGGCGACCGAGGTGGCGCGCTGAGGTGAGGCCGGTGGGCGACGCGGTGAGCAATCGGGGGAGTGTCGCCCGTGGCGGGAGCGTCGTCCTGAGACCTGCATCGCAACCTCGGGACCCAGCTGGTTTCCGGGTGGTCGACGTGATGCGGCGGGCAGGGGAGTCCGTGTACGGCGGCGCGCTGCGCGCCCTGCGGGCAGCCGGCCTCGACGGGTTGGCCCCGTGGGCCGTCGACCTTTCGGGAAGCGAGGCAGTGTTCGCCTGCGACGTGCCCGACGACCATGACCTCGGGCAGCTTCGCCGCGAAACGAGGGTTGACCTGGCGGCCCGGATGGCCGCCGTACCCGAGGCGCTGCTGGGGTTCCGGCCGTTGACCCGCGCCGACCTTCCCGACGTGGTCCGGTGGGTGCACGAGCCGCACGTTGCGCGCTGGTGGAACGACGAGGCCGCCGATCTCGCAGCCGCTGAGGGGCACTACGGGCCGGCGATCGACGGCACCGAGCCGAGCCGGGTGTGGGTCGTCGAGGTCAACGGTCGTTCCGTGGGGTTCGTGCAGGACTACCTGATCGGTGACCACCCGGAGTACGCCCTGCTCACGGCCCAGCCGGACGCCGTGGGCTTCGACTATGCGATCGGCGAGACGAGCTGGGTCAGACGGAGGTTGGGCACCCGGATGCTGTGGCAGTTCCTCCGCGACGTGGTGCGGCCGGGCTACCCCGAGGCCCGGACGTTCTTTGCGGCTCCCGACCACCGCAACACCGGTTCGGTGCGCGTGCTGGAGAAGCTCGGGTTCCGGCAGGGACTGTGGTTCGACGAGCCCCAGGCGGGCGGCCGCGTCGACACCGTGATCGGCTGCACGCTCGACGTCCGTCGCGTCATCGGCCGTCTTACCCGCGCGGTGGCCGCTGGTTGATCAGGCTCCGCCGGCGTTGATGATGGCCTTCCGGGACTCATCGGCCGGGTGGGCCGTCGAGCGTCCTCGCCGGGCGAGACGTCGCTCGACGTACACAGCCAGCCTCGACAGCGAGTAGTTGATCACTATGAAGATCAACGCCGCGACGACGAGCGGGACAAAGGAGTGGTCCACGAACTGGGCGATGTTCCGTGCCTGTGCGACCAGGTCGAAGAAGGACACGATGGCGCCGAGCGAGGTGTCCTTGAGGATGATCACGCACTGGCTGATGATCGCCGGCAGCATGATGGTCACAGCCTGGGGGAACAACACCAGGCGCATCAGCTGACCCTTGCGCATCCCGATCGCCAGCGCCGCCTCGGACTGTCCGCGCGGGACCGCCAGCATGCCGGCCCGGAAGACCTCGCTGAGCACCGAGCCGTTGTAGAGCATCAGCGCGACGGTGAGACTCCAGTAGAGCCCGAGACCGAGACCGAAGTAGACGAACATGATGAGCAGCAGCAGAGGCACGGCCCGGAAGAACTCCACCACGACCCGGGCCGGGAACCGGACCCAGGCGCGGTCCGAAAGCCGGGCGACAGCGAAGACGGCACCGAAGAGGATCGACATCACGATCGCCGTCCCGGCGGCGCTCAGCGTGGTGACCAGCCCCTGCCAGTAGGCCCGGGCGATGTTGGGCTGGAGCATCTCCTCCCACAGCTCCGCGGAGAACTCACCCTCCTGGCCGAGCTTCCAGAGCACCCATCCGAGCAGGGCTGCTGCGACCAGGGCGGCGGCGACTGTCATCAGGCGATGGCGTGCCTGGGCGGCGGGGCCGGGCACGTCGAAGAGGACGTTGCTCATCGGGCCACCGCCAGACGCTTCTCGAGGAATGCTGCGGAGCTGGCGATCACCGCGACGATGAGCACGTAGCCGAGTGCGATCCCGAAGAAGATGGCCCACAGATCCGAGGCGAACTGGTTGCTGAGCTTGCGCATGTAGTACGCCGCCTCCGGCACCCCGAAGATCGCCACCACGCTGGTGTTCTTGGCCAGGGCGATGTAGACGCTGGCGAGGGGTGGGATGACGGCCCGGAAGGCTTGGGGGAGTACGACAAGCCCGAGCGTCTGGGTGAAACCCATGCCGACGGAGCGCGCGGCCTCGGCCTGCCCAGGCGCCACCGAGTTCACGCCGGACCGGACAGCCTCGCAGACGAATGCCGAGG
>JBPCND010000042.1:0-6164 GCA_051001655.1 Nocardioides sp.
GTCGTGGTCCATGCCGGCTCGGGCATCGTCGAGGATTGTCACGACGCCACCCTAACTGCGACGGCAAGCCTGTCGAGCACCTGTCATCATCTACCGACCTGAGCCTGACCGTGCGGGATAGCGCCGACAGCGACGCCGGGCCGTGATGAGCAACCCAGAGCAGGTCACGCCGGTCGTGGGTGCCGAGTGGTGGCGCAGCGCCGTCGTCTACCAGATCTACCCCCGGAGCTTCGCCGACTCCGACGGCGACGGGATCGGTGATCTCAACGGGATCACCGAGCACCTCGGCCACCTTGCCGGCCTGGGGGTCGACGTGATCTGGCTCTCGCCGGTCTACCCCTCGCCGCAGGACGACAACGGCTACGACATCAGCGACTACCGGGACATCGAGCCGACCTTCGGCACTCTCGAGGACTTCGACCGCCTGCTCGCCGCAGTGCACGACCGCGGCATGAAGTTGGTGATGGACCTGGTGGTCAACCACACCTCCGACGAGCATCCCTGGTTCGTGGAGTCCCGCTCGTCCCGGGACAACCCGAGGCGCGACTGGTATTGGTGGCGGCCTCCGCGTCACGGACACGAGGCCGGGTCGCCAGGGGCGGAGCCGACCAACTGGGAGTCGTTCTTCTCAGGACCCGCATGGGAGTACGACGATCACACCGGCGACTACTACATGCACCTGTTCAGCCGGAAGCAACCGGACCTGAACTGGGAGAACCCCGAGGTCCGCCGAGCCGTCTACGACGCCATGACCTGGTGGCTGGACCGCGGTGTGGACGGCTTCCGCATGGACGTGATCAACCTGATCTCCAAAGACTTGAGCTCCGGGGGGCTGCCCGACGGCGCCACATGGGACGACCGCACTCTTGGCGCCGGCGCCCCGCACTACACCGACGGCCCGCGGGTGCACGAGTACCTCGCGGAGATGAACCGGGCCGTGTTCGCATCCCGCGGGTCGACGTACCTCCGCGTCGCGGAGACGCCAGGTGTCACCACCGAGCACGCCGTGCTCTACACCGATCCCGCGCGCGGCGAGGTCGACATGGTCTTCCAGTTCGAGCACGTGAACATCGACCACGGCGTCACGAAATGGGACGTCCGCCCGCTCGACCTCGTGGCGCTGAAGGCGTCGATGGACCGGTGGCAGCAGGCGTTGGCGCCGACCGGGTGGAACAGCCTCTACTGGGACAACCACGACCAGCCGCGGGTCGTCTCGCGCTTCGGCGACGACGGCCGGTTCCGCGTGGAGTCGGCGAAGCTGTTGGCCACGGTGCTGCACCTGCACCGCGGGACGCCGTACATCTATCAGGGCGAGGAGCTCGGGATGGCGAACGTCGGTTACACCAGCATCGACCAGCTGCGTGATCTGGAGTCCTTGAACCATTTCGCGCACGCCGTCGCCGAAGGGGCCGATCCCGAGCAGGTTCTGGCCGGCATCTGCGCGATGGGCCGTGACAACGCCCGTACCCCGATGCAGTGGGACGCCTCCCAGCACGCCGGCTTCACCCAGGGCACTCCGTGGATCGAGGCGAACCCCGACTATGTCGACGTCAATGCTGCCGCACAGGTCGACGAACCGGAGTCCGTGTACACCCACTACAGGCGACTCATCGCGCTGCGCCACGACGACCCGGTGGTCGTGCACGGGGACTTCACCATGCTGGCGCGCGAGCACCCCACGCTCTACGCATTCACCCGGACCCTCGGGGACCGGTCGCTCTTGGTCGTGGCGAACTTCTCCGGCGACGAGCTCACGCTGGACCATCCCGAACTCGACGGCTGGGCGGATGCCTCGCTGGTGCTGGGCAACCACCCCGGCAAGGGGACGGCCTCTGTGCTCCGCCCGTGGGAGGCCCGCATCCTCCGCCACCCTCCCCGTTTTGAGTCGCCACCGCCTCCCCGTTGAGTCGCCAACCCCTCCCCGTTGAGTCGCCACCGCCTCCCCGTTGAGTCGCCAACCCCTCCCCGTTGAGTCGCCAACCCCTCCCGGCGAGCCGACAACCGGCCGGAGGCGACTCGGAGCTGTTTGCATCTCGACGGGGAATGGCTGGCGACTCAACGGAAGGGGGAGACTCCCGCCCCGTGCCTGGTCGTGGATGAGAGTGCTCTCATGTGGGGTTCACGACTGGCTTAGGCCTTTGGAGTCGAATGACGCCATGAGACTTTCAACCCGAAGCCTGGTCGTGTCCACCGTCACGCTTGCTGCCTCCCTCGGCATGTCTGCGTGTGGCGAGGACGAACCACTTTCGCCGCCCGGACAGGTGCAGGACGACGGCGGGGACGACCAGGACGATGACGACCAGGACGACAGTGGAGACGACGGCGGGGACGACCAGGGGGATGACGACCAGGGGGATGACGACCAGGACGACAAGTGACGGACCTGGTCTCAGCCGCCGCCCGTGACGCGGAGCATCCACTCGACTTCGCGCCAATAGTCGTCCTTCTCCGGCTGCGGGACGATGATGTCGTGGGAGGTGATGGTGTCTTCTACGCTGATCGGCTCAGGGAGCCGGGCGTACTTGTTCGTCAGTTCCGTGTCCGACAACGGGCTCACCGCCTCTCGTGTCCAGCGTACGCCGCCGTCCGTTCCGCCACCTCTGAGGCGAGCGAAGTCTCGCTGCACTCCCAGGTTTCCTGATCGCGCGAGCATGCTCCGCTAGTGGCATGCTCACCCATCCGTCCCGGTGAGTGTCTCGAACACCTGACATGGCATCCCTTCGACGCGACCCTGACGCCGCACCGTCCACGGGCGGTGACCGGCACCTCGGCCGAGGACTGCTGGGAGCGGCCGCGGGCCTACTCGCAGGCACGGCTGCTGTCGCCGCGTCCGAAGCGGTCACCGCGCTTCTCGCCGGAGTCAGCTCACCGCTTCTCTCGGTGGCCAACCGGGCCGTTGACGCTGCCCCGCGGCCGCTCAAGGAGTTCGCGATCTCCACGTTCGGCACCGCCGACAAGCCCGTCCTGATCGGCGGCGTCATCGCGACCGTCGCCCTGATGGCGATGGCCATCGGCTACATCGGACTCCGGCTCCCCCGCGTTGCCTTCGCGGCCTTCGTGCTGCTGAGCCTCGTTTCCACGGTCGCGGCGCTGACCGACCGTTCGGCAACGGCCGGGGCGGGGATCCGGCTTCTCCCTGCGGTCACGCTGCTCGTGGTCGGCCTGGTGGCCTTACTCCTGTTGCTGCGACCGCTACGGACTCCAGCTTCGAGCGAGGAACCCGGAGGAGCGCATGCCGCAGCGTCGGACTCCGCGGCCGAGCCGGAGCCCCAGCTCGAGAGGCGAGAGGTCCTCGACAACGGCAAGCACCGCATGATTGTCGGCGACGTCCTGCCCGCTCGCGTCGACGGAGACCGCCTGCCCGCCGCGTTCGACCGTCGCGCCTTCCTCCAGACGGCCGTTGCGGTTGGTGCCGTCGCGGGCGCCGGTGGACTGGTCGCCCGACAGTTCGGTGGTGCGGCTGCCACGGCCGGACGGGCCGAGCTGTCCCTCCCCGTCCCTCAGGTGAAGGCACCCCCGCTGCCGGAGGGCGCCACACTCGACGTCCCAGGCATCACGCCGTACCTCACCCCCAACCGCGAGTTCTATCGAGTCGACACCGCGCTCCGGGTCCCCGACGTCCCGATCGAGGGGTGGACCCTGCGGATCCACGGCATGGTCGACCAGGAGCTCGAGCTCTCCTTCGAGGACCTGCTCCAACGTCGGTTGGTCGAGTCCCGGATCACCCTGACCTGCGTCTCCAACGAGGTCGGCGGCGAGTACGTCGGCAACGCCACCTGGATCGGCGTGCCGATGAAGGACCTGCTCGAGGAAGCAGGCATCCAGGGCGGTGCAGACGCGATCCTGTCCACCAGTGCGGACGACTTCACAGCCGGTACGCCGCTACCGGTGCTGCTCGACGAGCAACGTGGAGCACTTGTCGCCATCGCCATGAACGGCGAGCCGTTGCCGCTGGACCATGGTTTCCCGGCTCGCATGGTCACTCCCGGTCTCTACGGCTACGTGTCCGCGACGAAGTGGCTGGTCGACCTGGAGGTCAGCCGGTTCGCCGACTTCAAGGCCTACTGGACGACTCGTGGATATTCGGCAGAGGCGCCGATCAAGACGTCTTCGCGCATCGACGTACCCCGCTCGTTCGAGCGCGTGAAGGCCGGCCGCACTGCAGTCGCCGGCGTCGCATGGTCACAGGACCGTGGCATCGAGCGGGTCGAGGTCCGGGTCGACGACGAGGCCTGGCAGCAAGCCGATCTCGCCACGGAGGACAACATCAACTGTTGGCGCCAGTGGGTCTACCGCTGGGACGCCGAGCCGGGAAGTCATCGGATCGAGGTGCGTGCGACCGACAAGGCCGGCAACACGCAGACCTCCGAGCGAGAGCCCATCGCACCTGACGGCTCAACCGGTTGGCACAACGTCAACGTCACGGTCGTGTAACACCCCCTGGGTCTGTCCTCGGACACCAATCCGGGGCCTCGAGGAGACCGAATCCCACACAGAGCAAGGCATTGCCTTGCCATAACCGAAGGGAAGCACCCACGATGCGCACCACCAAGAAGATCTTCGCGACGGTCGCGGTTGTGTCCGCGCTCACGATGTCCGCTGCCTGCGGCAGCGACGAGCCGGCCGACACCGCCACCGACGAGACCACGTCCGAGGCTCCTGCCGAGGAGGAGACTCCGATGGAGGAGGAGACTCCTGCCGAGGAGGAGACCGAAGAGGCCGAGGAGATGGACCCCGCCACGAACCTGGTCGGCTCGGGCTGCGCCGGCTACGCCGAGGCTGTTCCGAAGGGCGCCGGCTCCGTTGCAGGCATGGCCAAGGACCCGGTCGCCGTTGCCGCGAGCAACAACCCGATCCTCAAGACCCTGACGGCCTCCGTCTCCGGTCAGCTGAACCCGAAGGTGGACCTGGTCGACACGCTGAACGGTGACGAGTTCACCGTCTTCGCGCCGGTCGACGACGCGTTCGCGAAGCTGGACAAGAAGACCGTGACGGCCTTGTCCCAGCCGAAGAACGCCGAGCTGTTGAGCACGATCCTGACCTACCACGTGATTCCTGGTCAGATCACGCCCGACGAGATCGCCGGCACCACGCAGACCTCGGTCCAGGGTGGCGACGTCAAGATCACCGGCGAGGGCGACAACCTCAAGGTGAACGACGCCAGCGTGATCTGTGGTGGCGTCCAGACCGCGAACGCCACGGTCTACCTCATCGACTCGGTGCTGATGCCGAAGATGTGATGACCTTTGCCCCTTACTGAGGGGCCGAGGCCGAGTTGTGAACCAGTGGCCCCGTCCGTGCCCATAGGCGCTGGCGGGGCCTCTGTCACGTCGGTCCCCCACCCGCCGAGTCGGCACGTCCGCACGCCAGAATCCCGCCGAGTCGGCACGTCCGCACGCGCTTCATGCCCCGGCCGAGTCGATGGTTGGCGGTTGGCCCGGCTGTCCAGGGGTACTCATGCAGCATGAGCGAGAAGAGCAACGAGCATGAGCCTCACGAGACGCCCGAGGTCGGCCTGATCGCCGACGATGACCTTCCCGAGGACCTGCAGCCGAAGGATGACAATCCCCTGGCGCAGCAGCCCGAGGACCAGGATGACACCGACAGCGAGGAGCCCAAGGTCGAGGGCATGCCCGACGTAGGTCAGCCCGGCTGACCTGCGGACGCGCCGACTCGACAGGATCTCGGCGTGCGGACGCGCCGACTCGACCGGTTCTCGGCGTGCGGATGCGCCGACTCGACAGGATGGTTCGCTCGAGGTCGAGGTCGTTCTCCTTGGCAGCCGCCTCGAGGAGGTCCGGCGCCGGTTTGGACCGCTCGACCTTGTCGGAGGTGGTGACGCCGTACACGTGCTCCTCCGCGCCGATCGCAGGCATCATCCACTCCAGATCCTCGGCGGAGCCGCGGGCGGCCAGCACCACCCTGAGCCCGCGCCCTGCACACGCTTCCAGGAGATCGGCGGCACCAGGTCGTTCGACGCCCGGCCGATCAGCCGGTGCAGGTCCGCCATGTCAACCCCCACGTGGCCGCCGTCACGGAAGGCTAGTTCCCACGCAAGGACGTGCAGGTGGTTGGTGTCGAGCAACGTGCCGTCGACGTCGAACAAGACTCCTGCGTGCGTGGCCATGGGAGGGTCGTGCCCCACGTGCGCCGGTTCCACCCCC
>JBPCND010000043.1:0-4523 GCA_051001655.1 Nocardioides sp.
GACCAGAACGCCGTCTTCGCCACGCGCAACGGCACCTGGCATCAGGTTGTCAATATTGAGCGGCGGTGGCGGCAGATCCGCAAGGACACCGGCTACGAGTGGGTGACCCCACACACATTCCGAAAGACGGTGGCGACCCTTATCTCCGAAGCCACGACATCCGAGCTGGCCTCACGCCAGCTCGGCCACTCCTCAAGCCAGGTCACCCGCGATCACTACATCGCCAAACCTGCCGTCTCGGCCGACCTGTCCATGCTGCTGGAGACGCTCGCCCAGAAGGACGAGCCCGGCCCCCGAGGTGTAGTCGTCTGAATCGTTTACGACTAGTAAACGACCAATCTGGCGGCCTACGTCGAAACCAGAACCGCCTCTGATCTGCGTTATCGCAGGTCAGGGGCGGTTTTCCGGTCGGGCTGACAGGATTTGAACCTGCGACCCCTTGACCCCCAGTCAAGTGCGCTACCAAGCTGCGCCACAGCCCGAATGCCTGCCGCAACGGAGCCGAGAGGCCAGTGTCGTAAGGCGGGGTGAACCTTACCGCAAGGCGGATGCCGCTTCCGAGACGGCCCTCAGCCCCCTCAAAGGCGACCTCGGACACACCCATCTGGTGCGAGTCGACCGCCACGAACGCGCCGGCGGCCCGCGTCCGAGGACAAGACGGTGGGCGTCGTACGACGTGCCTGGCGCCCGGGGCAGGCACGGCAGCGAGCGGCAGCGCCTGCCTTCCATCCGCCCGAGCTATCGCTTCCTCTTCTCGCGGGGACGCTGCTGAAGGTGGATCGGGGTCCCGACGAACCCGAACTCCTCACGCAGCCGGCGCTCGATGTAGCGGAGGTAGCCTGCCTCCAGCAGGCCCGAGGTGAACAGCACGAACGTCGGCGGCTCGGTGGAGACCTGCGTCCCGAACAACACCTTAGGCTGCTTCCCACTGCGCACAGGGTGGGGATGTTCAGCGACCAATCGGCCGAGGAAGGCGTTGAGTGCGCCGGTGCCGATCCTGGTCCCCCACCCTTCGAGCGCCGCGTCCAGCACGGGCACCAGCCTGTCGACGTGCCAGCCCGTGCGCGCAGTGATGTTGACGTGAGGGGCCCAGGGCACCCGCACGAGGTCTCGCTCGATCTCGCGGTCGAGGTAGTAGCGGCGCTCCTCGTCCACGAGGTCCCACTTGTTGAAGGCAATCACCAGAGCGCGGCCGGCCTCAGCCACGTTGGTGATGATCCGCAGGTCCTGTTCTGAGACAGCTTCCGACGCGTCGACCACCATCACGCAGACCTCCGCGCGCTCGATGGCTCCGGTGGTTCGCAGGCTCGCGTAGTACTCGTGACCCGAGGCCTCCTTGACCCGCTTGCGGATGCCTGCGGTGTCGATGAAACGCCAGGTCCGTCCACCGAGCTGGACGAGCTCGTCAACCGGGTCGACCGTAGTGCCGGCGACGTCGTCGACGACGACCCGGTCGGCCTTGGCCAGCTTGTTCAGCAGCGAGGACTTGCCGACGTTCGGCTTGCCGACGATCGCCACCCGCCGTGGCCCGCCGCTCGCGCCCAGTGACTCGGGCGGTGGTTCGGGCAGCGCGACCAGGATCGCGTCGAGCATGTCGCCCGATCCCCGCCCGTGCAGCGCCGAGACCGGGTAAGGCTCACCGAGACCCAGGTTCCAGAGACCGAAGGCCTCCGCCTCCGCGCGCTGGTCGTCCACCTTGTTCGCAGCCACGACGACCGGCTTCCCGGACTTGCGTAGCACCTTGACGACGGACTCGTCGGCGTCGGTGATCCCGACGGTGGCGTCGACCACGAAGAGCACCGCGTCGGCAATGGTGACAGCGATCTCGGCCTGGGCCCGGATCGCCTCGGCCAGGCCACGGGCGTCGGGGTCCCAGCCGCCGGTGTCCACGACGGTGAACGCCCGACCGTTCCAGTTGGCGTCGTAGGAGACCCGGTCCCGGGTCACTCCGGGGACGTCCTGGACGACTGCCTCACGGCGACCGATCATCCGGTTGACCAGCGTCGACTTGCCGACGTTGGGACGACCGACGACGGCCAGCACGGGGATCGGTCCTGCTGCCGTCGTGACGTCGGTCGGGCGCGGCGGTTCGGTGGTCATGCGGGTCCTTCTGGACACTCCGCGGGACTCGCGGACGTCGTACTAGATGATCTGGGCAGCGGTCCTGGCCTCGGCCGTGGGCGGTTCTTCCAGTGTCCCGGAGCGCCGCACACGAAGTCGAATCGGGCCGCTCAGCGTTGTCTCGGGGCCGGGTCCCCGGGCGTGACCTGTGCGACGAGAGCAACGACCAAGTCGACGACCTCCTCGAGCGTGCCCTCCGTGGTGTCGATGTGGTGGGCGTCGTCGGCCATCGTCAACGGGGCGGCGGCGCGACCGGAGTCGAACTGGTCCCTGCGGTCCAGGTCCTGCTGGGTGGCCTCGACCGTGACGCCGGTCAGCTCGGCGGTACGCCGGGCAGCACGGGCCGCGGGGTCGGCGCTCAGGTAGACCTTCACCGCTGCATCGGGGGCGACGACCGTGCCGATGTCGCGCCCCTCGACCACGATGTCCCCCCGGCCGATGACGTCCCGCTGCTCACGCAGGAGCCGTGCACGCACCTCTGGAACCGCACTCACCGCGCTGACGGCGGCGGTCACCTGGTGCGAACGGATCGGCACGGCCACGTCGATCCCGTCGACGGTGATGGTCGGCGACGCCGGGTCCGTGCCGGAGACGAGGACCGGCGCATCGACCAGTGCCGCGACGGCAGCCGCGTCCTCCACGTCGACGCCGCGTCGGAGCATCCACCAGGTGACCGCTCGGAACATCGCCCCGGTGTCGAGGTATCGCAGACCCAGCCCGGCGGCGACGCCGCGCGAGGTGCTCGACTTGCCAGACCCGGAAGGTCCGTCCACCGCGACCACTACGCCCACTACGCCCACTGCCTCTCGGTCCACCGACCCTCGATCGACGCGCCGAAGCCTACCGGTGGGAGGTCCAGCCCCGGTCAGCCAGCGAGGCGAGCAGGTGGTCTACCGCATCGGCTGCCACGAAGAGCTCCACCAGACCCACCGGCCGTTCCGGGTCATGGTCGATACGCAGGTCCTCGATGTTGACACCGATCTCCCCGGCGTCCGCGAGCAGACGGGCCAGCTCTCCCGGGTGGTCGGGGACGGCGACGTACACCGGCGTCTCGGCGACGGCGGGACCTCCATGCTTGCCCGGGATCACCGAGGTGCCGAGCACCCCGCGGTCGAGGATTTCGCCGACCGCTGACCGATCGCCTCCCTCGAGCGCGCCCAGCAGTGTGTCGAGATCGTTCCGCACGTCACGGAGCAGCCCGGTCAACGCCCGCGTGTTGGCTGCGACGATCTGCTGCCAAAGCCGTGGGTCACCCGCCGCGACCCGAGTGACGTCTCGAAGTCCTTGGCCGGACAAGGACAGATGCGACCGCGGGGCGTCGGTCAGCCGCCCGGCGGCCAACGCGGCCAGCAGATGTGGCAGGTGGGAGATGCGGGCGACGGCCTCGTCGTGTTCCTCCGGCGCCAGGATGACCGGGGTCGCTCCGCAGGCACGGGCCAGCGCGGTCACGGCATCGACCGCTTCCGGGGCGGCGTCGGGGTGCGGCGCGACCGCCCAGGGTCGTCCGTCGAACAGGGCGGCCGACGCGGCGAACGGCCCGGACCGCTCACTGCCCGCCATCGGGTGGCTGCCGACATAGCGCGTCAGGCTCGTCGGCTCGACCCGCGAGCGTACGGCGGCCAGCGGCCCCGCCTTCACGCTGCCGACGTCGGTCACGATCCCGTCGTGGTCCTCGAGGGCCCGGACGATCTCGGTGGCCAAGTGGTCCGGCGGGACCGCCACCACCACCAAGCGTGGTCGTGTCCCGGCAACCGGGAGGTTGCCGGCGCCGAGCCCGGTCGCGATCCGCAGGTTCTCCTCGCTGCGGTCGGTGAGAGCGACGTCGACGCCTGCTCGGCGCAGGGAGAGACCGATCGACGCGCCGAGCAGCCCGGTGCCGACGACCAGGACCGGACCCTCAGGACTCACCGGACACCTCGCGGACCCGCGCGAGGTCACGACGCAGGTGGGCGGCGCCATGCAGGTACACGTGGGTGATGTCCGACTTCGGCAGGTCGGTCTCGATGTGCGCGAGCATCCGGACCACCCGGGGCATCGAGCCCTCGACGTCGAGCTCCCGGGTGCAGATCAGGGGGGTGTCGGTGAAGCCGAGTCGCCGAGCGGCGTACGCCGGGAACTCCGAGACGAGGTCCGAGGTGGCGGTGAAGATGACGCTGATGAATTCGTCGACGTCGAGTCCGTTGGCATCCATCACGTCGAGGACCATCTCGGCCACGCGCTCGAGCATGTGGTCGCGGTCGTCGTCGTCGAGCTGGGTGGCCCCCCGCACCGCTCGCACCGTCACGCGGCCCACCCCAGTGCTTCCCCCCGCCCCGATTCGTCTGCGGTCCGCCTCCGTGAAACACCCCATAAACCGCAGACGAATCGGGGTGAGGTGCGGTCGCCGCGGGGACTGGAGCTGA
>JBPCND010000044.1:0-4805 GCA_051001655.1 Nocardioides sp.
CGGGGGCGCTGGGACGCACGGGCAGGCTGCGAGCGGCCCATGCGACGGCATCGGCCAGCACGTCGCGCTCGACGCGGAACTTCACGAGTGATCGCCTCCTGCGGTGACTTCGGCCCGGCGGCGAGAGCTGCGTGCGGCCAGGGGTGAGCATCCTGCCACGACCGGGCGACCTGGGACACCCGGAGTCTGCAACTCGTCAGGCGCGGGACCGGACTGCCGGCCCTTCGGATCGGTGCTCGTCCCCAGGACGGATGGATGGCAGACGTTTCCCCGGGGTGGAGTCAGTTCTGTTCTCGTCGTCTTCGTAGGGTCGGTGGAAACTGTGGACAAGGTGCGTCCTCGCTGGTCAGGACGGGTTTCGTCGTCCCGGCGGATTGTGGACAAGGCGCTCGGACCGGTGGATGGCCTGTGGTTCGGCGGGCGGCTGCGCCGGCGTCGTACCGTTTCGTCCACAGTCGGGACGGAACGGACGACGCTTCTGCACACCCCGGTCCCCAGGCGGAGCGGACCAGATCCGGGCGATGATGTCGTGCGCTGGCGTCTCACGGGTCGGCCGGTTCAGGACCGTCGCGCCTGATGCTTGATCCTGTTCGTCAGCTCGGTGACCTGGTTGTAGACGCTGCGCCGTTCGGCCAGGAGCTTGCGGATCTTCTTGTCGGCGTGCATGACCGTCGTGTGGTCACGTCCGCCGAACTGCTGGCCGATCTTCGGTAGGGACAGGTCGGTCAGCTCGCGGCAGAGGTACATCGCGATCTGTCGGCCGGTGACCAGGACCCGGCTGCGGCTCGCACCGCACAGGTCGTCGATCGAGAGGCCGAAGTACGCCGCGGTCTGGGCGATGATCAGTGCCGCGGTGATCTCGGGCTCGCCGCCCTCGGGGATGAGGTCCTTGAGCACGATCTCGGCCAGGGTGAGGTCGACCGGCTGCCGATTGAGGCTGGCAAAGGCGGTCACCCGGATAAGAGCGCCCTCCAGCTCGCGGATGTTGGTCTGGATCTTGCTGGCGATGTACTCCAGGACGTCCGGGGGCGCGGTCATCCGCTCCGTGGCGGCCTTCTTCCGCAGGATCGCGATCCGGGTCTCGAGGTCGGGGGGTTGTACGTCGGTGATCAGACCCCACTCGAACCGGTTGCGGAGCCGGTCCTCGAGGGCCTCGAGCCGCTTGGGGGCGCGGTCGGAGGTGATCACGATCTGCTTGTTGGCGTTGTGCAGGGTGTTGAAGGTGTGGAAGAACTCCTCCTGCGTCTGGATCTTCCCCTCCAGGAACTGGATGTCGTCGATCAGGAGAACGTCGACGTCGCGGTAGCGGCGCTGGAACATCGCCGTCTTGTCGTCACGGATCGCGTTGATGAACTCGTTGGTGAACTCCTCCGAGCTGACGTAACGCACTCGGGCCCCGTTGAACAGGCTCCGCACGTAGTGGCCGATCGCGTGCAGCAGATGGGTCTTGCCCAGTCCCGAGTCGCCGTAGATCAGCAGCGGGTTGTACGCCTTGCCCGGCGCCTCGGCGACGGCAACGGCGGCGGCGTGAGCGAACCGGTTGGACGAGCCGATGACGAAGGTTTCGAAGATGTACTTCGGGTTCAGCCGGGTCTCCAGGACGCTCCCCCCCTGCTTCCGTGACGGCTCATGGTGGAACGGTGTCGGCGCAACCAGTGGATTTGTCGACAAGTCGATAGATGGGTTTATCGATAGATCGCCGAAGGCTCTCCCGGTGTCCGGTTCCACACCCAAGGGCGGATGTTGGCCGGCGTGCGCCGCATCGGCGGCCTGCCGGTTCACGGCTGCTCGGCCGGGGCTCTCCAGCTCGGGGTCGACCGTCACCGCGATCCGGATCTGTCGACCGAAGGCGTGGCCGAGGGCGTCCTCGAGGCGGGTCCGCAACCGGCCCTCGAGCTGGTTGCGGGTGAAGTCGTCGGCGACCGCGATGATGGCGTTCTGCTCGTGCAGCGTCACCGGCTGGCTGGCGATGAGCCAGGCCCGTTGACTGGGTGGTAGGTCGTCGACGAGCTGCCGCCAAACTGTGGTCAGGTCGGCCGGTTGTGGGTCCCGGGCCTTGACACCCTGGCCTCTCTGTTCGGGCTGTCCGAGGTGGTCGCTCTGGTCGCTCTGCCGAGAGATGTCTTCCATGCTGGGTCCCGCTCCATCCTGTATCACATGTGGCTGCGCACTCGGTCCGATGAAGGGTGCTGAAAGCGTGTCCACACCCTTGTCCACAGGTTGTGCATCCGGCCCCGGTCACGTGCGTGCTGAACCCGGAGCCGTGGGAGGTACCCAAGCCGCTGTTGAACCAGGTCAGCGGCGCAAGGAGCGACACCGATGTGCGTGCTGTGCGGGTCAGATCACCAGGCTGCACGTCCACCGTGGGGAAGTCGGGACCAGGTGACGCTAACCCGACACGGGGCCGGGTATCAACCCGTTGTCCACAGGGAAACCAGAACACCGGGTGGATCGAAGGTCAGCGCGCGTCCTTCGGTTTGACCCTGACGAGTCGCACGCCGTACCGTTGGGCGGTCGAACCGGTGTCGACCGGTGCCGCATGTCCACGGAGCAGGAATCCCGCGGGTGGGCGGTGCCGGCCGACTTGATCCCGGCCCCTGAGACCTGACCCCTTCCGACCCACGGAGACTCCTCGTGAGCAAGCGCACGTACCAGCCGAACAACCGCCGAAGGCACAAGGTGCACGGTTTCCGCCTGCGGATGCGCACTCGCGCCGGCCGTTCCATCCTGTCGGCCCGCCGCCGCAAGGGCCGCACGGGCCTGTCGGTCTGATCGCGGGGTCGATCCGCATGGCGACTGCGTGCTGACGCGGGAGCATCGGCTCACCTCTGGACGACACTTCGCCCCGGCGCTTCGTCGAGGACGCCGTGCCGGGACCCGGACCGTGGTGGTGCACCTGCTCGAGACCGACCATCCTGACTCGTGGGTCGTGGCCCCACGGGTCGGTTTCGTCGTCAGTAAGTCGGTCGGCAATGCAGTCCTCCGCAACCGGGTGAAACGCCGCTTGCGGCATCTGGTCCAGGAGCGGCTCGCCTCGCTGCCCGGCTCGAGTGTGCTGGTGGTTCGCGCGCTGCCGGCGGCCGCGACCGCCACCTACTGTGAGCTGGGCACCGATCTGGACCAGGCACTATCCCGCACAGGGACGCGTTCATGAAGTACCTGCTGATCGGGCTCCTCCGGCTCTACCGGTTGCTGATCAGTCCGTTGTACGGCCAGGTCTGCCGCTACCACCCGTCGTGCTCGGCCTATGCACTCGAGGCGGTGACCGTGCACGGCAGTCTGCGAGGCTGTGGGTACGCCGTGCGCCGGATCGTCAGCTGCCACCCGTGGGCCGCCGGAGGTTATGACCCGGTGCCCCACCCAGACGAAGGCATCCCCATGACAGCACCGTCAGGCTCGAGGAGCCGGAGTGATTGATTTCTTCGTGGAACTGGGCGGATCCATCATGTATCCGCTCTACTGGGTCACCTCCGTCATCCTCTCCGGGTTCCACAGCGCGCTCAGCCCGGTGTTCGGTTATAACAGCGGCTGGTCCTGGGTCCTCTCCATCGTCGGCCTCACTGTGGTCATCCGAGCCGCGCTGATCCCGCTGTTCGTCAAACAGATCAAGTCCAGCCGCAACATGCAGCTGATCCAGCCCAAGGCGCGCGAGCTGCAGAAGAAGTACGGCCACGACCGGGAGCGTCTCGCTCAGGAGACGATGAAGCTCTACACGGACACCGGGACGAACCCATTCTCCTCGTGCCTACCGATCCTGGTGCAGATGCCGATCTTCTTGGCGCTGTTCAGGTTGATCGACCGCGCGGCCAACAACCAGGCCCGGGGCGTGCTGACCCAGGATCAGGTGGAGTCGTTGAGCGACGCGACCTGGATCGGTGCGCAGATCGCCGACCGGTTCACCGGTGACGGTGGATGGGAGGTCAAGGCCGTCGCGGCGGTTCTGGTGCTCGCGATGACCGCCACCACCTTCCTGACCCAGCGGCAGCTCATGAGCAAAAACATGCCGGCCGACGCGATGACGGGCCCCTACGCCCAGCAGCAGAAGCTCCTGCTCTACGTCCTCCCAGTGGTCTTTGCCGTGGGCGGCATCGCCTTTCCGATCGGAGTCATCATCTACTGGACCACCTCGAACCTGTGGACGATGTGCCAGCAATTCTATGTGATCCGGAACAATCCAGCACCCAACACCTCGGCGTTCACGGCCAAGCAGGACCGCGTCGCCCGCAAGGCGGCCAAGAAGGGTCTCCCACCGGAACCTCTGGTCGAGGAGACGACGGAGCCCGAAACCCCGCCTACGGCCCCGCCATCCGCTTCGCGCCAGCAGCCCAAGAAGCAGCCACGGAGCCAACGGAAGAAAAAGCAGCCTCCGCGCAAGCCCGACCCACCCCGGGCGAAGGACGACCCCACAGACCCCAAGGCCGACTAGCCCCCGTCGGCATGACCTGTCCCCCAGCCGACGAGTCCCGCCATCCCACCATCCCAACGCACCAGGAGCACTTCGTGAGCGACGAGCCCAAGGATCCCGCGACCGACCTCGACGCGGACCCCGAGACCAGGCACGACCTGGCCGACCTGACTGAGCCTGACGGTGGTACGCCCGGTGAGCCGGTCGAGACCGACAAGGGTGACATCGGTGGTGGTGCCTCAGTGGGAGGACCTGAGGAGACCGAGGCGACGCCCAGCCGCCGCGATGAGCTCGAGAACGAGGGCGACATCGCGGCTGACTACCTCGAGGAACTGCTCGACATTGCGGACCTCGACGGTGACCTGGACATGGACGTCGAGGCAGACCGCGCAGCCGTTTC